>NZ_JAUUBW010000003.1:0-120128 GCF_036598985.1 Sporolactobacillus sp. KGMB 08714 | reverse complement strand
TTGACCGAAAACCCGGGGGCCGATCATTAAATCCACTGTGCCGACCGAAAACCTGGATTCGGCGACCGATTAAACCGCTACAATGACCGATAATATTGCCGCGACCGATTAAACCGGTACGTTGACTGATAAACTGCCCGAACGGTCGATAAACTCGCGGCGACGGCCGATAAACTGCTCCAAACGGTCGATAAAAATTACCCGTGAGCCCGTGGCACAGGCGGCCTGCTTTTCTTGTTTTCCTGTATTGATAGAAATCCCCACGAGCCTTTATACATTTTTTCAGCTGCCGTCTCACTATCTTTCCTCCGAAATGTTGATTCCTAAAGTGATATTTTCCGTTGACTATTAAACAATAGCCGTTTTTGTACGATATTAGTGAATGTTAGTGTCCGAATTTATAGAAATCAGCAACGGCACGCCATTATTAATATCTTGTGGAGGATGAGATACAAGTGTCACATATCACGAATAATAAGCACCGATCCCCTAGCCTCAGCACTCTTGCCATTTTATTTATTGTTTTCATTATCGCTGTACCGAATCTTCTGATTGGCTTTTTCATTTACAGAGATGTCAGAGCGTCTTCTCAAGAACAGCTTGACAATAGTGCGGCAAACAGCCTGCAGTTTCTGGACAAGAACCTGACACAGTTTATTCAGGGAAAGACGCATATTGTCTCACAGCTGAGCAGCAGCCTGTCCGGTAAAATAGAAAATCCTAAGGAAATACAAAGCGCACTCGGCGACATACAAGGTGTCGATCAGGATGAAGCGGCCCTTTATTTGGCAGACCGGCAGGGAACGCTGATTTTTCTTCCTGCAACAACCAAAATTCCAAAGAGTCTCGATCCCCGTACCCGTCCATGGTATAAACTGGCAATGGAACATGCAGGGAAACCAGTCATTACGGCACCCTATCTTTCTGCCGACGGATCCAATACCATGACGGTCACGATTGCGGAAACCACGTCTGACAGGAGCGGTGTTATCGGCATAGACCTTAAGCTCGACAACATCAGTGCAATTGTCAACCAAGTGAAAGTGGGAGAATCCGGTTACGCCTTTCTGCTTGACAAGAACCAGGTTTGGGTCGCTGGCAGCCGGGTGAAAAGCGGCAGCAAAGCGCCTGCCGGACTGGCCAAAAGATTCGCCGGACAGTCATCCGGAAATCTATTTCAGAACAACCAGCATGTTTATTTTATAACCAACCGGCTGACCGGATGGACTATCGGCGGCACCATGAATCTTAACGAGATTAATCGCACAGTCACGCCGCTTCTCGTGAATATCGGTCTCTTTGCTCTAATTACCATTATTATTGTCACCATACTTGTCTGGCTGATCGTCAGAAAATATATACTGAAACCGACGGCCGGGCTGGTGACCATCTTTGAGAAAATCAGTAAGAATGACTTTACTCAGGAAGTGGGGGCAGAGACAGCATCCAATAGAGAGTTTGCACAATTAGGCGCAAGTGTCCGCCGGATGACGGATTCGCTGAAAAATGTCGTTCGTACGATCGGCAGCAAATCGGAAACACTGGCCGCGTCTTCAGAAGAACTGAGCGCTTCCACGGAGGAAAACAAAGCGACTTCCGATGAAATTGCCCGCTCGATTCAAAAGATTGCTCTGGCCGCCGATGAACAGACAAGCAATGTGGACAAGCTGATCGGAGAAGCGAAAGCCGTGAATCAAGCCGTCGGCTCAATTACCGAACGGACCCAGAATCTTGCCCGTACATCGGAAGAATCCCGACAGATCGTGCAAGACGGACAGGGCGCTCTGCAAATTACCGCGAATCAGATGGGAACAATCAAAGTTAAGGTCAACAGTCTGTCCGCAGTAGTTAACCATCTGAGCGAACAATCCAAGGAAATCGGCAAGATTATCGATGTTATTAATGATATCGCAGATCAGACCCGCCTTCTCTCACTAAATGCAGCTATCGAGGCGGCCCGTGCCGGGGAAAACGGGAAGGGATTCGCCGTCGTTGCTGCGGAAATTCAAAAATTGTCCGCACAATCCGCACAATCGGCCAATCAGATTAACGACATTCTTTCTGTTGTCCGGAAGAATACCGAAGAAGTCACTGTATCCATGGAAGACGGGATCCACGAAGTTGAAAAGGGCATGACAGCGGTGAATCGAAGCGGAAAGTCCTTTGAGACGATTGAGTCTTTCGTCAATACCGTCAGTGAGCAAATCAAAAATGTGACAGCAGCTATCCAGGATATATCCGCCTCGACGGCTCATTCGCTTGCCGCATTTCAGCCGATAAAAGAACTGGCTGCTGAAACATCCTCAAATGTGCAGAATGTTTCAGCGGCTACGGAGGAACAATCTGCTTCAATGCAGGAAGTGGCTAACAGCGCAACCGCTCTTTCAACAATTGCAGATGAGCTCAATCAGATTGTAGCCGCATTTAAAATCAACGCCTGAACGATTGTTAGACCGTCTCAAAAGGAACAGCAAATCAAAAAAATGTCCTTCCTCATTCAGGGAGGATTTTTACTGTGTCATAATCCCATCGGCATCAATAGCGGATAATTATTTTCAGCAGACAGAATACATGATCGTAGCCTCCTCATCAGAGAAATACACACTTTTTCCGCCCCGTAATTTTCCATTCACTGATTCTATCAGAAAGAAGCGTCAGACACCGGTATGACAAGGCTCTAATGAATCACTCAGAAGTTCCTAAATAGATCAATGTACCAAAAGCATGCTAAAAAATTTTTATTTGACCCGTTTCGTCAGCTTTTAAAAAATTAAATGTTTGATGGTTAAAACCAGCAAAATGAGAATTTAAATTATATCAGATTGGAGAAGCTAGACCAGCGCAGTTTGTTCCCTATATCTCAGGTTGTTTTACTGCCATTTTTGAATTCCTAATCATGGAAAAAAGTGATCTTAAAATACCCAATGAAAAGTTATCAGCGCTTTTTGGAGGAATGTATGGGATGACACCGATTATACAAACCTTTCAATGTTATATTTAGGAAGGCGGATATAAAGCGAATGGGCAACTCAAAACAAAGATGTACGCAGTAATGATCAGCTTTCAGGTGTATTCTCTTTTTATATTATATTGAAATAAAGAAATTAATGTAGAATGAGTGATCAATGTTAAATATATACAATATAAGGAAATAATTGAACACCCTGCTTTTAGCTAATATTAAATAAAGAATATAGCTCAATCTCTGAAAAAAATAAGATGACCCCGAAATCTACGAAGTGAATCGGAGTCATCCTTATAGAAATGAAACTATTCAGCTCAGGAGCTGATTCTTCGCTAACGTTTACAGAGACCCTGAGCTCAGAAACTCTTTCAGAGCCTGTTTCCATTCCCTTACGTCTTCAAAGCCGTTGAGTCTTAACGCCATATGTTCAAATACCGAGTTTTCCGGGCGTTTTGCCGGTCTCGGAAATTCTGCCGTGGTACACGGATCCACCTGAATAGAAATCCCCTTGATTTCAAAAATTGCCCGGGCAAACTCGTACCAGCTGCAGCTGCCGGAGTTGGAAACATGATAGGTCCCATAACGATCCGTCTGAAACAGATCAATTATTTTCGCCGCGAGATCCTTCGTGAAAGTCGGACAGCCTCTTTGATCATCGACGACGTTCAGCCGGTCATGGTCAGCAGCCAGCTTCAGCATCGTCCTGACAAAATTGCCGCCGTACGAACCGTACACCCAGGATGTCCGGGCGATAAAAAACTTCGAATGAAAGGCACGTACAAACTGCTCCCCCGCATACTTAGACTGCCCGTACACACCCAATGGTGCCGGAGGATCGAATTCAGAATAGGTACCCTTTTTCGTTCCGTCAAAGACATAATCGGTGCTGACATAAACCAGTTTCGCCCCGACTTCTTCGGCAGCAAGAGCGACATTTCTGGTCCCATAGGCATTGACGAGAAAAGCCCCGTCGCGATCGGTTTCCGCCTGATCGACAGCCGTATAAGCCGCCGTATGGCAGACGACATCCGGTTTGATTTTCTGAAACACCCGACGGACGTGATCCAGGTTCGTGATGTCCAGCTCCTGATGGCCAAGTCCGTATGTTTCATAGCCCCGCTTCTGCAGCATGATCGTCAGTTCCGTACCGAGCTGACCGTGACCGCCGGTAACGATGACCTTATTGGACATAGCTCTTCGCTCCGTACTGTTTCTTGTAGTAATCCATGTATTCGCCGGACTTGATCTTCCGCCACCAGTCTTCATGGTCGAGATACCACTGGATTGTTTCTTTAATGCCGGTTTCAAACGTGTGCTCCGGTTTCCAGCCGAGTTCCGTTTCGATCTTTGTCGGATCGATCGCATAGCGACGGTCGTGCCCGAGGCGGTCGGTGACGTGCTTGATCAGATCGCGGGACTTGCCGAGCGTGTCGACTATCAACTCGACGATATCAATATTGCGTTTTTCATTATGGCCGCCGATATTGTACACTTCTCCGGATTTTCCTTTGTGAAGCACCAGATCAATTGCCCGGCAGTGATCTTCGACAAAGAGCCAGTCACGGATATTCCTGCCGTCGCCGTACACCGGCAGTTCCTTGCCTTCAAGCGCGTTCGTCACCATCAGCGGAATCAGTTTTTCCGGGAAATGATACGGCCCGTAGTTGTTCGAGCAGCGCGTGATATTGACGTTCATGCCGTACGTTTCGTAATAGGCCCGTACCAGCAGATCCGCCGAAGCCTTGCTTGCGGAATACGGGCTGTTCGGCGCGAGCGGGGTCGTTTCCGTAAAATAGCCGTCCGCTCCGAGCGATCCGTATACTTCATCGGTCGAAATCTGCAGATACTTATTTACGTTTCTGTTTCTAGCGACGTCAAGCAAAGTCTGCGTCCCGAGAACATTGGTTTTAACGAATACATCCGGCTCGGTGATGCTGCGGTCGACATGCGACTCCGCCGCAAAATTCACGATCGTGTCACTATCAAAATGATCGATAACATATTCAAGAAGTTCGCGATTGCGAATATCGCCGCGAACAAAGTGATAATTCGGAGCGTTTTCCACATCTTTCAGATTTTCCAGATTGCCCGCATAGGTGAGCAGATCATAATTGACAATCGTGTCGTCCGGGTGAAACCGGAGCATATGATGCACGAAGTTGCTGCCGATAAAACCGGCGCCTCCGGTCACGAGCAGTCTCATCAGTCTTCAGCTCCCAATTCAAAATTGATCTCCGCATCTTTCAGGAACGGATGATGCTTGTCCTTCTCCGACAGGATCGGATCGCTTACCGGCCAGTCAATGCCGATCTCCGGATCATTCCAGAGGATCCCGCGGTCCTGTTCCGGTGCGTAGAACTCATCCACTTTATAAAAAACATTCACATTAGGCGTCAGCGTACAAAAACCATGAGCGAAGCCCTTCGGAATCAGCAGCTGGCGTCGGTTGTATTCACTGAGAATAAAACTGCCCCATTTGCCGAATGTCGGAGAGCCCTTTCTGATATCGACGACGACATCCAGAATCGCCCCGGTCAGCGCCCGCAGCAGTTTCGTCTGCGACTTCGGATTCAGCTGATAGTGCAGGCCGCGGACAATCCCCGCTTCACTCGACAGCGACTGATTGTCCTGCACAAAATCGATATGTATGCCCGCTTCGGCCAGTTCCGCCTGATTATAACTTTCCATAAAAAAGCCGCGGTTATCCCCGAAGGCTTTCGGTTCAATCACCTTGACGCCTTTTAAAAATGTGTCCGTTACTTTAATCTTTGACATCGTACAACACCGCCATTATAAGATAATGAAGCTCCGAACGGTATCCGGTCCGGCGCTTTACTTCACCTTTGTTTTCAGTAAATCCAGCAGATACTTGCCATAGCCGTTCTTCTTCAGCGGCTGGGCCAGTTCATACAGCTTCTCTTCATCAATATAACCCATCCGGTAGGCGATTTCTTCAATGCACGCCACTTTCAGACTCTGCCGCTTCTCGACAGTCTGAATGAACAGCGAAGCGTCGAGCAGCGACTCATGGGTTCCCGTGTCTAGCCAGGCAAAGCCGCGGCCAAGCAGTTCCACATTTAATGTTCCCTGTTTCAGATAGGCCTCGTTCACCGACGTGATCTCCAGCTCGCCGCGCGCCGACGGCCGGATATTTTTAGCGATGTCGACCACCTGGGAATCATAGAAATAGAGGCCGGTCACTGCATATGTGGATTTCGGAACTTTAGGCTTTTCCTCAATGGAAATGACCCTGCCCTGTTCATCAAATTCCACCACCCCGAACCGCTCCGGATCTTTGACGTTATAGCCGAACACCGTGGCGCCGGACTTTCGCGATGCGGCTTTCTGCAGAATATCGGTAAAACCGTGTCCATAGAAAATGTTGTCGCCCAGAATAAGCGAAACCGGCTCACGGCCTATAAAGTCTTCCCCCAGAATAAACGCCTGCGCCAGGCCGTCGGGACTCGGCTGCACTTTATACTGAAGACTGAGCCCCCAGTCCGAACCGTCGCCCAGCAACTCTTTAAACCGCGGCGTATCTTTCGGCGTTGAGATAATCAGAATGTCCCGAATCCCCGCCAGCATGAGAACAGACAGAGGGTAATAAATCATCGGTTTATCATAAACCGGAAGCAGCTGCTTCGAAATTGAACGAGTGATCGGATAGAGCCGCGTTCCGCTGCCGCCGGCCAGTATTATGCCCTTCAAAAAACCACGCTCCCCTTTATATTAGAAAAGATGCAGTGTATAGAAGTGATGATCCTTCATTTTAACGGGAAAACATAAACGCTTCCTATAGTATACATTTTTTAAGATATAAAATTAAGGGCCAGTATCATATATTTAAAAATTATCACGACACCTGGCGACGCCGTTTCAGAAAGACAGACTCTTTTTGCCAATCGTCCGGGTGATCCTTTTTCCGGCGTCATCGGCACATCTCCAGGTTTTCAATAAAAAATAGGATGATCCTTTCTTACTCACCCAAGCCGGCAAAAACGGTGATCCGAGGTTTTAACGCTTCGGCCGTTATGATGAATGCCTCGTTGCCGACGAAGGGGAACGATTCAGGTTTTCTGAAAGCCCTCTTGTCATTCCGATTATTCGCACTTATTGGTTCCTTGGCTGTTATATTCTGCGTCTTAGTGATATTCTGTATCGATATTTTGTACTTTACTGGTGATAAGCAGCGATTTACTGTTGATATCTAAGGTTTGCTGATACTTCTAATCACAGTTTTATATAAATTCGCAGAAAAGCCAACGAAAAATATCAGACGTTTTCCTTGACCGCGCACGATATCGCCTCTCAAAAGGAGTATATTGCCGCTCGCCTCATCTTTCAAAGGAGGGGATGATGCATTCACGCTACGACCGGACAGTCTGCAGCATGCCGGAGGATACTCTTTTAAAAATCTCAGAATTTATCCGCCGTTTTCCGTGTCCCCCTTCTACATACAATATAGAAGGGCCGTTAAATTTCCTGTCTCATCGTTTCATCCCCGACACGGCCTTGATCCTTCGTTTCACTTCTTCCGTTTTCAATCCACTTCATTTCCGAGAGGAGACCTTCCTATGTCCTTCACCGATTTTTTCGCAGACCCCGGCGAACCGTCCGAACGCGCATTTGAAAGACTGCTGAAGAAATACGAGCCGATGATTATCAGCACAGTACGGCGCTATGCCGCCGGCTACGCCCGCCATATTCAGGGTGCGGCGGACCGGGAAGATCTGATGCAGATCGCACGGATCGCTTTCTGGGAAGCCAATTGTTTATTTGATCCGGCCAAGGTAGGCCGCGATAAGACTCCCGAACATGTTTTCATTGCCTTTGCTGCAGCAACAATGTGCGGAAGACTGTCGGACAGGCTCAGAAAAGTAAGCAAACTGACAAGCCGCGAAACGCCCATTATAAATGAAGAAACTGTTGATTACCCTGACTCTGACTCCTCTTCACGATCAACTGAAAAACAGCTGCACGATCTCGTCGACGGTTTTCTCTCTTTGCTCAGCCCCCGTGAACGTCAGTACCTGCATCTCTCCCTTTTCAAAGACTGGGATACAAGACAGATTGCCGAAGCAGCCCGGGTTTCAGAACACACCGTCCGTTCCTGGAAAAAAACATTGCGAAAAAAACTGGAACCTTTGAGAACCTCGCTGCTGCAAAGAAACTAGTAGAATGCTTCAAAAATAATGTTTGCACGGAGATAATTCAGGTATATTCTGAATCATTGCCGCTATAGAGCTAAATTGAGGTTGAGTTGAAGATTTTTTAATGTAATATACGAAGTCATGCTCCTTCTTTCTCTTCCACCCGGCCACAACTTCCGTTCCCTCTTGAACAGAAAACGGTTCACTGAGCCTCTCAATAAAGATTTTCGGCAATCGGAATTTCTCATGGAAACAGTCCTGATTACAGCTTTATGGTTGTTTCCCTTCTGCCCCACAAAATGCAAACAGCTCTTTACTAATTAAACAACGGAAAATGTGTCGGTGAATCGCGGATTCTGAAAAATGACAGCAGGGTTCTTGAAGATTTCAATAGGGAGGCTGACTGGATGGCCTATTTCATCATGACGTATGCTGCTATTTACTCGAAAATACCTTAACATTGGGATTTTTCAGAACTTCGATATAAAGGCACGGGAATGCAGGTCTTCTGCCGTTTAAAAAAGGAAATTTTTTTACGATCTCTTTCCTTTCTCGTTTCAAGATATGGCCCGATTCCTATCATTTAAAAAGAGGCATGAATCCTGTCATGTACAGGACACATGCCTCTTAGCTTTATTCAATCTTACCTTTATCACTCATACATCTTGTCTCATTCGTCCGGATGGCGTTATGCATCAAGCAGAATACGGACGATCACATGAATGGACAGGCAGGAACGGACTTCATCATCCGGAAAAATAAGAGATTTCAGATTTATAGCCGACAAAGTTAATCTCTGACAAACGGAACAGCAGGCTCTCCCGATTTGTTGTCAGTGTGATATTACTGACTTCATTGACTATACAATTTTCAGCCGCTTCAAATCAGCTCTCCGTTTTCCCGTCTAACGAGATTAATCAAACTCTTAATACTGATTGCTGATGGTGCGAATAATGTTCGGATAATCAAGCAACTCACTGTACTTGCCCAGAATCTGAAACTTGATCGTTATTATCCTCGATGGTTCCGCTATCCAGCATTTGTATGGTCTGGGTCACCCCCCTTTCATTCTTGAAAATAGCCTCTTTTATTTTATAATCCGCTATTTCCACATCGGAAAATTTGAGCTTTTCCACTTTATATAGGCTATGAACAAAGAAGCCAAGGGGGCGACATCTCGAATCCGATCTATAAAGCCTTACGATAATTGTACCGTGATCTGAAAATTTTTTCGTACAGAATATGAATTAGAACAAGACAGCGCGTCAATTACCTTAATGCCCGCACCGTTCAATGGACAAGCTGTCCATAATCAATTCGTTTTCTATTGCTGACTATCCACTGTGAGTAGGGAAAAAAAGATCATTTTTCCGAAAGATATGCCAATTAAAATAAGCTACCTCGCTGCTTGCTCATGACGAAAGGAAGGAAAAAAATGGAGAGGAATTGATTTCTCTCCAAATAACAATGTCAAGCCTATGTTAAAGTTCTACGATGATTCGATATTTATTGGGATCAATCGCTGTTTTTATCCCATGCTCAATATCATCCAGTTTTACTGTTCCGGCGATAAACGGTTCAGGTTTGATGATGCCGTCATTTAGTAATGTCAATGCTGTTTCAAAATCCCGCGTATTTGAATTGGCACTGCCCATCAGCTTGGTCATTCTTCTGTGCAAAGTATTCGGACTAATCGTGATGGGTTCATCGGGATGATAGGAACTGTATAAAATCACTCTTCCATAAAGTGCAGCCATAGCTATAGATTCTTCCGCAAGTGATGAAATACCAACAGTGTTCAGGACCACATCAGCACCCCTGCCGTCCGTTAATTCTTTGACGACATCCACACTATTCACTGATTTTGGATCGATAACTTCTTCAAAACCAAGTTCATGTAATTTTGTTATTCTGTTCTCGTTTGGTTCAATGACGATGACCCTCGCTCCCTGCTGTCTGGCCAACACTGCATGAAACATGCCCATAATTCCTGCGCCGACAACAACCACATTTTCTCCGAGTCGGATTTGTGCTCTCTCGATGCTATGGACAACACATGATAGAGGCTCTGTCAGGCAAGCAATCTCATATGGCAAATTTCCTTTTATTTTAAACAATTTGCTTATAGGAACTGAAAGATATTCACTAAAACCGCCCATACCAGAGATATTTAAGCCGCCTACAAAATTTTCATAGCTAAAGTTTTCACAGCTTCCTTCTTCACCTATTCGGCAATTCGTACATTCTCCGCAGGAGGTGAGCAGACCAACGACTACTCGATCGCCAACACTCCAAAGTTTTCTGTCAATGTCATTGCCGATCTCAACAATGACTCCGGCTTCTTCATGTCCTCCTATAAATGGAAATGCAACTTTGTTTATGCCCTGATAGACTCTTTGTTCCCATGTACAGATCGCACATGTTTTTAGCCGAACCAGAACTTCATCGGACTTCACAACGGGTTTAGGTATTTCTTTAACAGTTATTTTTCCAACGTCTTCAAAAATAGCAGCCTTCATTAATTCAGCCAATGTAAACGCTTCCTTTAATGATTTTTTTAAAATATCCAAAATCCGGCTCCGATACCTGCAATTAATACGATTATTAATAAAACGTAAGTCGATTTAAGTTTTTTATTCAGTAAAAAGAGAACTAAGAGTGTCATTGCAAACGGGAGCATTCCTTTAAATAGGACATCCAATACCCCCTGCTGAACGGAAATAGTCGCTGTACCGGCATGGATTTTCAAAGGTGTACTTAATTTAACAAATGTCGCCGTTAACCCGCCAATAACAATCCCGCCGAGAATTTGGGACAACGTCAGTACTCTTTTCAGCATGTTCCCAGCCAGTATCTTCATGATCCCTTCCTTACCTAAATAGTAACCTCGCATCCATAATTGATAGGCGATCGTCCACATGATACAAAACATGGCAACAATATATAAACCCGGGCCTAGTAAATTACCCTTGGAACCAATACTGATTGCAAATGATAGTAAGATCGGAACAATAGTTCCTTGCCATAAAGTATCTCCGACACCTGCAAGAGGTCCCATTAAACCCGTCTTAACAGAACTGATCATTTGTCCGGAAATTGGTGCTCCGTTTGCTTTCTGTTCTTCCATCGCAATGCTGATTCCGCCAATTACACCGCCAAAATGAGGTTCCGTATTGAAAAATTCCAGATGTCTCTGCAAAGACTTCGACAATTTTTCCTTATCATTGCCATATAATTTAGTCAGCACCGGAATCATTGCATGTGTAAAACCCGTTGATTGCATGCGTTCGTAATTATAATTGGAATGAGAGAAAAAGGTCCAACGCCAAAATGATTTTGCAACGTCTTTTTTTGTAAGCTTGATTTGCTGTCCTTGTCCATCCATTATTTATGCCTCCCCTTTATTCGCGTTCTTGAAGGAAAGTTCAGTATAGATATAGGCAATAATAACGCCTATCACGGAGATGATAATGATTGGAAGATTGAAATATACTGCCAAAATAAATCCAATCAAGAAAAATAAGATTATTCCCTTCCGGTTTATAGCTTTAAGAATCATCGCAATTCCTAGAGCAGGAAGAACCCCGCCTATAACTTGAAGAATATGCAATGGTGTTCCTTTTATAGAATTCAACATTTCTGATACAATCCCCGATCCAAAATATACCGCAATAAAAACTGGTATCACGCTAATAATGAATAAAAAGATTTGTGGTGGAAACATTTGAATAAGGTTTAATTTTCGAATGTTGTCCTTTTCTGCAGCTTGATCAGCCATGTGTAAAAAACTGATATCCACTGTCATATGAACGATCCAAATGATTGTTCCCAATAAACCGATCGGAACGGCTAAAGAAACAGCTACCTGAGGAGTCGCCCCGGCAATAATCGCCAAAGCTGTGCCAAGAGTCCCTGCCAGTCCCGGATCCATGGGCACGGTTCCTCCGGCTGATATATATGCCAGATAAGGCAAATTGATTGCCGCTCCGATAATACATCCTTCTATTGGGTGCCCTAGAATAATGCCGACAAGAGTGCCGCAAATCAAAGGACGGTTCATTATTGTACTTCCCAAAAGACTTAACCATGGCGTCCCGTTAATTCCCAGATAGTAGACCACTCCAATCAAAAAAGCCTGAAGCAAATTAACGCTCATTGTTCTTCCCTCCCAGTTATTTATAAATATTTATTAATATCAACTGATTTATCATCAGGAATGACCTGAATTTCAACATTCACACCTTCTTTAATTATTTCTCTAAATAATTCTCTCTCTTCATCAGTGGCAGCGATGTTCCGGAACAGTTTTTTTCTTTCCTTTGTTGCCCCCATGCCGCCCACATTTAAATGAGTTAGTTTGACGCCTTTTTGAATTAATCTATAAATTGTTTTGGGATTCTTCACAAGAACAATAATGCGATTATTTATATTTGGATCATCTTTTTCTAAATACGAAGCCGCAGTATCACAGGATAAAATTTTAAGCATTATATTTTCAGGAATAACAGACTTCATAATCATGATTAAAAAATCGTCATTTGCTACCTCATCGTCAATAACCACAATTTCATTTGCGTTTTTGTTATGCACCCATGCTGTCATAACCTGCCCATGAATCAGCCGATCATCAATTCTGACAAATACAATATTCTTCATTTTAATTCACTCTTTTCCTTCAATGACAACTCATCAAATAATTCTTTGATTCCCACTTTTCCAACTTTGAGCAAGTGTCCTGCCAGATCTGATAATTTCATATCTTTTCTGGCGATAATACTCTCCAACAAAATAGGCAAATTAAGTCCACTTATACAACGAAACTTTTCCGGAGATAGGTCTTTACTGTTCATCGCTGATGCATTAAAAGGACTGGCGCCGTATAAATCTGTAAGAACAAGAACACCGTCCCCTGTATCCATTTCCTCAATTGCCTTTTTGACATTCAACTTTAGTTGAACAAAACTATCTTCATGGTAAAGACCGATGATCTTGAGGTTCGGAATTTTTCCAACAATTAATTCGGCTGATTCCTTAAATCCTTTTGCCAGCGATCCGTGTGTAACGATAAGTATACCGATCAATTTTTCACTCCTCCTTTCGTACTCCACATCTCTACATTTTTTATTTAAGCAATTTCAATGCCAGATATGAATTTATGTGTGCACATTTCCATAAAACGCATAATTTTACGATTCTAATAAGAAAAAAGGACCGGAAATAATTGAACTTATTTCGCGGTCCTTTGTTTTTGATTATTCTGTGCCGATATTAATAAAGTGTGTCAAGCACAGTTAATTGATCTGTGCTGATTCTATTCAGGCTCTTTGTTCATTTTCAAGATAGGGCTGTAACATATCCACAAGATAAGCAATTTCAGTATCTGCAATCTCAAAACCAAAAGTATCTTCTGCAAGCTGTAATCCGTCTTCTACAATCTTAAACAATAATGCATTTTCTTTTTTAATGGTTTCTATTCGTTTATAAATCAGAGGCTCTTTTCTCAGAGCTCTTTCCAGCATGCTCATGCAGTGAAACTGGAATTTATAAATCAGATCTTCATGCAGTTGAATACCTAATTGATCGACAATATAGCATAAAACCTCGTTCAGAACATCATAGGCTTTATGAGCATCTAAAAAAACAAGCGTTGATCCCAGCGTTCTAATTAATTTTTCCTTAGCGATTGATAGGGTTTCATCATTTTCTCTATTTAAGTCCCTAGCGTTATAAACTTTTTTTATATCGTATGAATTGCCAATATACTCACTTGCTCTTTCTACTTCATTAACCAACTGACTTAAGGTCATGGCAGGAAATAGTGATTTTCGAGTCGCTTCTATAACAATAGGTGTGCTGACCATTTTTATCATTTTCGTTGGTATCTGTGTCATCTTAAATATAGCATCTGCAAAGTTTGTCAATGAACCCATATCTACAAGAAGCAGAACACCCTTTCCGCAATTGATTTCTCTAACAAGTCCCGCTGCCTGCCTTAATACCCTATCTACATTATCATTTAAGGCCATATCAAGTGCTCGGGCATGATTGACATGCAATATCTCATTTGCAACTTGAGCCATACTGCTTGCCGTACTATCGCCATGGGCAAGGACCAGAATACCAATATTTTGATGTTGTTGTTTAGCTTCCTTAATTGATGTAATGAACATAGCAAGGAATACTGCCTCTTGAAAAGGCAATTTAAACCCTAAATTTTTATCAATGCATTGTTTAATAATGGCAGCAACTTTATGTTCCTGCTCATTATCGATTTTAATGTTACTTCTGCCGTGATAAGACCCTGATTGTATTCTGTTAATCACGGACTCTATGTGCATAGCGACATTGTAGACAACAGTTTTATTATATCCAGGAAAAAAATCTTGCAATGAATTAAAAACTTTCTCGACAGTATGCAAAACTTTTGGAGAAATAATTTTTGTCAGGGCCTGCTTGTCCATCTCTTTTTTCCCTAATAATTGAACATTAAAAAAATGTTCCAATTCCCCTTTCATCCGTTCCTTAATCACATCGACAGATACACCTTGTGAAAAAAAGGATTCGTATTTCTTTAATAGATTTTTATAAAAATGCTGTTCCATAAAAAGATGTGGTTGCTCAAGCGGTGTTTTTGAATATAATTCGTTCTGATTTATTTTTTCGCCATTCTTATAAATTAACTCATTTATGATTAAATCCTCTTTTATATTATTTAATATTTTTTTATTTTTTGATTTTATTTCGTCAACTAAATGATCATAGTGATTCGGCAGACAATTTAATCCAATATTAACTTTTTTCAGATTGTTTATAACATAATCTGCAAATGCATTGGCACAGATCATTTGAATATCACTTTTTAATTGACCAATATTGCCTGAGCAATCATAAGTCAATAAGAATTGGATCACATCAGATGAAACATGAATAAAAGCGTTAATTTTTTGTGATTCTTTCGCGAAAAAAGTATCAATCAGAACATAGCGCTCATAAATTGTTCTTTTTGACAGTCCTGGAATAGAGATCACATTTGGAATCCGTCTAATAAATGTTTTTAAAATGGTTTCGGATAAATTCTCTGTCGTCGCACCAATAATCATAATTTTCGATTCGTGGCTGATTGATGTTTCTCCTAAGCGTCTAAATATACCGCGATCAATTAAAGAAAACAGCATCTCCTGACCTTCAGGAGGTAATCGATGTATTTCATCCAGAAACAACACCCCTCCATTCGCCTGATCAACTAATCCTTTTTTTTCCTCAGTTGCACCTGTAAATGCTCCCTTGGTATAACCGAATAAAAGCGATATTAATAACTGTGAATTTCCAGCGTAATCTGCACAATTAAAAACAACATAAGGGGCGTGTTTTGAAAATCTTTCCATTTCCACCCCATAATCAAACATGAGTCTTGCAAAAGTGGTTTTTCCTACTCCCGTCGGTCCGCAGATTAATGTGTGCAATCCGTTCGGCGGATAAAGGATAGCGGCTTTCGCTTGATTAACCTGATATTTTAAACTTTCCTTACTGCCGATATAACTTTCAAAAACAGATGAGTGTATTTCTCTTGATTTATTTTCTAATCCGTTATCTTTCCCATTACCAAAAAAATCTGAAAACAGTTCTTCTTTTGAAGGGTATACATGTCTTCCCTTAATGTTTAATTTAGAATCAGCAAAATATAAAACAGGCTTACTTTTTACCTTTATAATGGCTTCCTCATTAATTAAGGCGTTTAGAACTCTGCTTGCCCCTGTCCGATCA
This sequence comes from Sporolactobacillus sp. KGMB 08714, assembly GCF_036598985.1. NCBI lineage: Bacteria > Bacillati > Bacillota > Bacilli > Caryophanales > Sporolactobacillaceae > Sporolactobacillus > Sporolactobacillus sp. KGMB 08714. Next base: position 104,249 of record NZ_JAUUBW010000003.1, on the reverse strand, counting down.
ATAGAGAGCATTTTAGATACGTCATCTGTCGTCACTCCCTCAATGATTATCTTATCAAGGTTAATTTTTGTGTGCTCCTTAACAAATTCTAATACCCTCTCTTTGCGCGTTTTCATTTTTTATACCTCACACATTTTATAGTCTCAAATCTTCTCACAGCCTTAACTTCAGATGCAATCAACCAAATTCATCATTGATCATTTGGTTATCTCAACTAAATTTTCCTTATCTATGTATTTAGCCAATGCATCCAGTATAGCTTTAGTTATATAATCGGAAGGTGTGAGTATACCATCTGGAAAAATAATATTTGAGACTTAATACCAACCATTGATATCTCCAATAGATTGCAAAGCAGACTTTTCAAGTTCGTGATAAGTGTGATCGTCTTCGCACCTTTTCCTTAATTTCTCTCTATTTCACAATAAGGCTCATGAACTTGCAAATATTATCGATACCACAAAAACCGTCCCTTCGAGAAATGTAAAGCCTTACATTAATTATATCATGATCGGAAAATCCTTACATATTGATGATGAGATACTAAAAACAAAGGAAGGTGGAGAAAATAAATGATAGTCACATGTACAATGAACCCGGCTATAGATTTATTTTGCGAGTTTAAAAACTTTGATCCTTTTGTCGTCAATCGTAGTTATTATGAGGAATATCAAGCTAACGGAAAGGCAATTAACATTTCATTGATGTTGAAAAAGATGGGCATCGATAGTATAGCTACAGGTTTTCTGGGTGGTTTCTCAGGAGAGTATATCGAAACGACACTAAAAGAAAAAGGAATTGAAATTGCATTTATTCATAACAAAGGAATTACAAGAATTAATACGTTTATTCATGCGGATAAATTAGAATATAAGGCTGTTAACCGCGGGCCCAAGATTAGTCCGGAAGCTCAACAAGAACTCTTAAAATTTATCGGCAAATTGGATGTAAAGGACAGCCTTTTTGTCTCAGGTTCACTGCCGCGAAATGTTGATGAAAGCATGCTCATCAAGATCGCACAGTTGTCGCAAAAGAAGGGATTTTCATTAATACTCGACATTAGTTCTAAAACATTGCTGGCCTGCCTGCCTTATGCACCTGAATTAATTAAACCCAGCGATGAAGAACTCGCAGAGTTTTTGGGTGTCAATTCTGATTATCTTTCAAATGAAAATAACGTGTTTGAGGGTGCTCAAAAGTTACTTAACATGGGAGCCCAACATGTTATCATTTCACGCGGCTCTAAGGGAGCGGTTTATCTGGACAATAAACATACGATAATTTCCAGTGCACCAAAAGGAGAGGTTATTAATACGGCATGTGCTGGAGACACCATGTTGGCTACTTTTGTCGGTTCAAGAATAAAAGGAAAGGGAGTCTCCCAGTCTTTAGCATTTGCAATTGCTGCAGCTTCATCAACAGCCTTTACGTCAGGCCTGAGTAATCTGGATGATGTACCTGAATTAATGAAACAAATTCATTTAAAAAGTATAAAATGAGTATTCTATCAGCTCAGAGGATGTTTCAACAGTATTCTATAATTTAACCGTCAAATTAACCATCAAAAAAAGACATCTCCCGTATTTTGATTCTTTGGTCAGGGATGTCTTTTTTATATTGCTCTTATCCGTTAGAGAGTTTTGTTATTATGGATACAATCGATATTCGATCTTTGAAAAAATTACAGTCCAGCTTTGTCAATCTCCTGGGTACTTCTAAATCCAATCCTGATGAATAATCCTTTCAACTTTTGTATCCATGTGCTTAATTTACTTTCTAAAAAATTCAAGATTCTCGATGATAATGGAATCGTTTATTATAATCCGGTTGATAACAAAATTGTCAAAAGCTCTCAATCTTATCGCTGCATCCTAATTATCTGAATATGGATTTCTCCTATACGTATTTGCGACGGTTGTCTCTTTGGCTTTCATGACAACTTTTTTCTCCCGCACCTTTATCACGGCACTTCAATTCGCCAGATCATGTGAATAGCTGTCTGTTTCCGCATCGAAGCGCAATTCCGGAGGCTCTTTTTTAAACATCTTTGTCAGGACCAGCAAATAGACAAAGCCGACAGCCAGCCAGGAAAGGCCAAGCGTTAATGCGGCGCGGTCAAGGTGAATTAACAATAGTAAGGTACAGCAGGCTCCCGCTAAGGGACAGACCAGGAATTTCCAAAAAGCTTTTGCGCCTCTTTCCCTTTTTTTAACAAAGTAGTGGGAAAATACAGATATATTAACAAAAGTAAAAGCTGAAAAGGCACCGAAGTTAATGAACGATGTAGACGTTGCCACTGTCATGGTCAAGGCCAGCAATGACAGGATACCGATTAAGATGATGTTAAACATCGGCGTGCCGAATTTTCTGCTCAGGGTGCCGAACACTTTTTTAGGGAAAACTCCATCGCGTCCCATGGCGTACATCAGCCTCGAAGCACTGGCCTGGGCGGATAAGCCCGAAGCAAATTGCGCAATAATCAGTCCGGCCAGGAACAGCGCGCTGAATAGATTTCCGCCGATTTCTTTTGCAATGTCCAGGCCTGCGGAAGAAACATCGCTGAAATGAAGATAATCCGGATGTACTAATTGTGAAAAATAAGAAGCGGCAATAAAGATTATTCCCCCTATCAGAGTTGTCAGAAGAATAGCGCGCGGCATTGTCTTTTCGGGACGGATGGTTTCCTCAGTCAGCGTCGTGATCGCATCGAATCCCAGATAAGAGTAGCAGGCAATCGATGCACCGGCCAGCACTGCGGACAGAGAGCCATTCCCGTCCCCGGCAAACAATTTTACCGACCAGAGCGCACCTGCTCCGGTCCCTCCGAGAAGGCTGCGAATGCTCAAAATAACAAAGAGGGCAATAACAAGAAACTGGAAAGCCATCATCAGGAAATTTATGTTGGTGGCGACCTGAATGCCAATGATGTTTATAATAGAAGTGATGCCAATGAAAATGAGAATCCAGACCCATGTCGGCACGGCAGGGAACATGGCCGTTAAATAGGAAGCTCCGATCAGCCAGATAGCCATCGGTATGAAAATATAATCCAGCAGAATCGCCCATCCCACTAAAAAGCCCAGATGGGAACTGATCGATTTTCTGACATACGTATAAGCGGATCCGGCAGTCGGAAAGGCTTTAACCATTTGTCCATAACTGAAAGCAGTGAAAAGCATGGCGACAAGAGAAACCAAATAGGCGGGTACGACAAGTCCTTGTGCTGTCTGTGCAATCACGCCGAAAATGCCGAAGACAATCATCGGCGCCATATAGGCCAGTCCAAATAAAACAACCTGATACAACTTCAGCGTCGGTTTAAAGGATAAATGTTCCGAATCCATTTTTTTCACCTCAAATTATCAAGTTAAGCTTTAGCACACCCATCAGCTTGTCCTTTGAGGCTAGTTATTTACCCTTGTTTGCGTCATCCGTACTGAGCCGGATCCTCACAGTTTTCTTTATGGAATTACTGCACGGATTCCATGCCTTTCTCTATAATATCAAGGCCCTCGTACAGCTCATTTTCAGGAATTGTCAGCGGCGACAGGAAGCGGATACAGTTTCCTCTCAGCCCGGCATTCAGCAGAAGCAATCCGTGTTCATTGGCAAACTGTACAATTTTGTCCGTTCGCTCTTTGTCGGGAGTTTTGGATGCCCGGTCTTTCACAAATTCGACAGCCGCCATCGCGCCCAAACGTCTGACATCGCCGACAAATGAAAAATGCTCCTTCCATTGAAGTGCCCTTCGCTCAATGGCCGCGCCGATCTTTTCCGCCCGATCCGCAAGCCGCTCTTCCTCAATAATTTCGAGCACAGCCAGCGCAGCGGCGCAGGCAACGGGACTGCCGCAATAGGTGCCGCCGAGCGATCCTTTAATATCGCACGCATCAATGATTTCTGCCTTGCCGACGACACCGCTGAGCGGAAATCCGGCAGCGATCGATTTAGACACCGTCATTAAGTCCGGAATGCAATCAAAATTTTCGATCGCGAACATTTTCCCCGTCCGGGCAAAACCGGCCTGAATTTCATCCGCGATAAAAACGATACCGTGCTTTGTGCAGAATTCTCTCACGTACGTGACAAATCGCTTGGAAGGAATGATAAATCCGCCTTCGCCCTGCACCGGTTCCATGACGATGCAGGCTACGGATTCAGGAGCCACCGTACTCAGGAAAAAGTATTCAAACGCATCAATGATTTGCTGATCGTATGACTCGTCGCTCAGTCCTTCCGGCTTCCGATAATAATAAGGATAAGGCGCCTGGTACGTTTCCGATGAAAACGGGCCGAAACCGAATTTATAAGGAACGACCTTGCTGGTCATACTCATTGTCAGATTGGTCCGTCCGTGAAAGGCGCGGTCGAACGTAACAACTGCCTGACGGCCCGTGTAGCGGCGGGCAATTTTAACCGCGTTCTCTACTGCTTCGGCACCGGAATTCAATAACAGGGCTTTTTTGGCAAACGAACCCGGAGCAAGATGGCATAACTTTTCACATAATTCAATATAGGACGGATACATGATAACGTTGAATCCCGGATGAATATAATCATCCACTTGTTTTTTGACGGCTTTCACAACCTTGGGATGACAGTGCCCGACATTTTGAACACCGATGGCTCCGGCAAAATCGATAAAGCGGTTGCCGTCAATATCTGTAATAATCGCCCCGTCTGCTTTAGCGGCAATATGACGATTTCCGTTGCCGATTGCCGCAGCGACGTAGCGATCGCGCTTATCCTGCCATTCTTTTGTCGATATCTTCTCCAGGTTGTTGATACTCATGATTTAAATCCCCCCTACCTTTTTATAGATATTTTTATAAATTATTGGTATTATGTAAAGTATCAATTTTCAATTTTCTTTGGTGTCAGGAGTTGATTCTATGTTAACTTTAAACATGCGATCAGCCGACCGGAAAAGTGATTATATTTATCGACAGATTTACAGGCAGTTGAAAAAGGAAATTCTGCTGCATCATTTTTTGCCTCATGAGAAGTTGCCTTCAAAGCGCGACCTTGCGAAGGGATTAAAAGTCAGCGTCAACTCGGTGAACAGTGCTTATCAGCAGCTTCTTGCCGAGGGCTATATTTATGCAAAAGAGCGGAGCGGCTTTTATGTAGAAAAGCTTGATACGCTTCCGGTCCCGTTCGGCTCTTCAAGAGCTTTGAATCCTGAACTTGCCGAATCGCCTGATTCAAGAAAAGACTGGCTGTCATTCTCCCATATGTCCGCCGACCGATCCTGCTTCCCTTTTGACAGCTGGCTGAATTGCGAACATAAGGCGCTCAGATCAAGACGAACGGAACTAAGCGACGACCCGTCCCGTTTTCCTCAAGGTATCTATTCAGTCCGCCGCACCATTAGCCGACTTTTATCGGTCACCCGGGGCGTGAAGTGCTTTCCTGAACAGATTGTCCTGGGCGGAGGAACTCAGGTGCTTGTTCAGCTGCTCCGCCAATCTTTTTTTCAAAATGCAACCTTCGCGATGGAGGAGCCGGGCTATAAAAGAATCTACCGATTATTAACGATGCAGCATGCCGATGTACGGACAATTGAACTGGATGACCGCGGCATTAAAATGAATGAAATCAACCGGATCAATCCCGATGTGCTCTATATTACGCCTTCGCACCAGTTTCCGACAGGCATCGTCATGCCGATATCCCGGCGCATTCAACTATTAAATTGGGCGTCACGTTCAGAAAACCGTTTTATCATTGAAGATGATTACGACAGCGAATTCAAATACGAGTGCGACACGATTCCATCGCTGCAAGGATTAGACGCTTTCGACAAAGTGATCTACATCGGCACTTTTTCCAAATCACTGCTTCCCGGTCTGCGAATCAGTTATATGGTGCTGCCCCAGCGCTTACTGAAAGCGTTCAGGGAAAAATCCCGTTTTATTATGCAGACGTGCAGTGCACTCATACAATTGACCCTGCAGGAATTCATTGATTCAGGAGAATATCGGAAGCATATCAAACGGATGAAACAGATCTATTCGGAACGGCGAATGCGATTGATTGAGGAACTGGGAAAAAAATTCGGCGATGATGTCACGATTTATGGAGCAAATGCAGGGCTTCATTTTATGTCTGCCTTTAAGAGCGGAGAAACTGTCGACGCCATACTCAGACGGGCAGATGAGGAAAAGCTTGAACTATACAGTTTAAGACGATGTTTCCTGAGAAGCTGCATCAACGACCGGGAACCGAGATTTATTCTCGGCTTCGCTAATTTGTCCAAAGAGAACATTGAGGAAGGCGTAAACAGACTTTATCGCGCCGTTTACGGATAATCACAAACGAAATCTGTTTCCGGACTTCCCAGCATTTGAAAATGAAACATCAGAGACGCAGGTATTGACTATCCAGAGGTGAAATCATTGTCAGATCAAGGAAAATTTAAACGGCAACTCACGTTGTCCGACCTTACTTTTATTGGATTCGGTTCTATGTTCGGTTCAGGATGGCTGTTCGCTTCCAGCCATGTCGCCTCAATTGCGGGTCCGGCCGGTATCCTGTCATGGGTTATCGGCGGCTTTGCCATTCTTCTGTTAGGTTTGGTTTTCTCCGAACTCGGTGCATCTCTGCCGCGGGCCGGCGCCGTTGTCCGTTTTCCGGTATATTCTCACGGACCGATAATGGGCTATCTTATCGGATTTATCACGCTGATCGCCAATTCAAGCCTGGTTGCAATTGAAGTCGAGGCAGCCCGCCAGTATACTGCTTCCTGGATCCCCTTTCTGACTCAGAAAGGATCCACTCTTCCGACCGTTGCCGGATGGCTGTTTCAATTTATACTGCTCGTTTTATTTTTTGTTTTAAATTACTGGAGTGTTAAAATCTTCGCCAGATCCAATACCATTATTACACTCTTCAAATTTGTGGTTCCGTTACTGACGATTGTCGTTTTATTGTCGCAGATAAAGCTTCATAATTTTACGGTCGAAGGCTTTGCGCCTTTCGGATTATCCGGAATCCAGTCGGCCATCTCCGTGGGCGGGATCATCTTTGCCTATCTGGGCCTGACGCCGATTGTTTCCGTGGCAAGCGAGGCCAGAAATCCCCAGAAAACCATTCCCATTGCCCTGATCCTGTCCGCCGTTCTGGCGACGATCGTCTATCTGTTTCTTCAGATTGCTTTTATCGGAGGCATCCCGACGAACATACTTTCATCCGGATGGACCGACATTTCAAACAAATTCAGTCTTCCGTTCCGCGATATCGCCATCAGTCTCGGCTTCGCCTGGCTGACCTTTTTTATCATCACGGATGCCATTATTTCTCCGACCGGTACAGGGAATATCTTCATGTCGGCATCATCCCGCGTCGTATACGGATGGGCAAAAAGCGGGACCCTGTTCAAGATATTCACGAAGATAGATAAAAAATCCGGCGTTCCCCGTCCGGCTCTCTGGCTTTCTTTTATCCTCTCCATCTTCTGGACATTGCCCTTTCCTTCCTGGGAGGCATTAGTCGGGGTCGTTTCCGCCGCATTGATTCTCAGCTATGCGATCGCTCCGGTCTCCGCCGCCTCCTTCAGGAGAAATGCACCCGATCTGCCGCGTCCGTTCTTTTTAAAAGGGATGTCGGTCATCGGGCCGCTCTCATTCATCATCGCTTCACTGATTGTCTATTGGTCCGGCTGGAGTAACCTTTCCTGGCTGCTCGGTTCGCAAATAGCGATGTTCGTCATCTATCTGTTATTTAGAAAAGCAGTCCCGACGGATAAAGTAACGATTCAGCAGCAAGTCAAATCTTCCCTCTGGCTGATCTTTTACTATGCCGCGATCATGGCCGCCTCCTACTTCGGCATTTTCGGCGGGATCGGGATACTGCAGCAGCCGTGGGACTTTCTGACCGTCGCACTTATTTCACTCGTAGCCTATTACTGGGGCACCCATACCTGCCTGCCGAAAGCGATTTTTGACGATGCGGCAGACGAAACGGACGACGCAGCAGCGGGAGATAAGGACATGAAATTAGGTTAAAATCATCGTTGATCGGACAGGCCTGCCATCGGTCCGCGGATAATCCTATCGAAAATATTTTTTTATGTAGAAAAGGACAAAGTCAACCTGTTTATACTGGAAAATTGTATGCCAGGATTATGAGACCGTTAGAAACGATTTATCGGTCGTCACAGCGATTTTTTCGGTCATTACGCGCGGTTTTTCGGTCGCCAAGTGCAGTTTTTCGGTTGTTACATGCGGTTTTTCGGTCATTACGCGCAGTTTTTCGGTCGTCCTCTATTCGGAGCTATCAAATCATTATGGAAATTTATTGATTGCGGAATGATTTTCCGGCTTTCGAACGATGAACGGTCTCAGGAAAAGTCGGACACCATTTGACGGCACAGCAGAAAAATGAGCTAAAAGGATATTCGTATAATCCAATATTTACTCAATCATCGGCCCATAATAAGAAGGCAATTTCTTTGCTTGCCAATAAAATCAGACTGGGGATGAAAAAATGATCACCACTGTCACCTTGAATCCCGCACTCGATCAACTGCTTGCAACCGACGAACTGGCCGTTGGCGACACAAATCGTACCCGGCTTTTATCCGAATCGGCAGCCGGCAAGGGCATCGATGTCGCAAAGGTCCTTCGTGATCTGGACCGCCGGGTTAATGCCACGGGTTTTCTGGGAGGCGATGTGGCCGGTATTTTTGTCCGCTGCTTTAAAGATGAGAAAATCGACAATTATTTTATTAGAATCAAGGAATCGACACGGACGAACATCCAGCTGTTTGAAAAAAGCGGCAGAAGGACCGAGCTGCTTGAAGCGGGTCCATCGGTCAGCCATGAAGAGTGTGCATCCCTGATGGAACAGTTTAAAAAACTCGCCTCGGCAAGTGATGCTGTAACGATCTGCGGCAGCGTCCCCGCCGGCGTCGACAAAGATTATTTTCTCAATCTGGTCCGCACGGCCAGACATTCATGCCGCTGCGTGATTGTCGATACATCCGGAGAATGGCTGAAGTTGGCAGTTGATCAAAAGCCTGACCTGATCAAACCGAATCGTAAAGAAATAACTGAATTAATGGGCAGGGAAAAGGCCGATGACGCGGAAATAATCGCTTTCGGTCAGCAGCTTGTCAGACAAGGAGTTCCTTATATCCTCGTTTCTCTGGGCGGAGACGGTGCCATGCTGATCTGCGACAGCGGCGTCTGGCGCGGACAGGCTCCGGATATTGAAGTAAAAAGTACGCTCGGATGCGGCGATTCTATGGTTGCATCGCTGAGCGTCTCGCTGTCCGAACAGCTTCCGCCTGAAGAGATGCTGAAAAAATCGATCGCCCTGTCCGCCGCCAATGCCATGACCTTTGAAACGGCGCACGTCATTCTGGACGATTATAAAAAACTGCTTCATGAAGTGCATATAGAAAAGATCGAGAGATAATACGATCCGGAAGGCAGTTGTCTATTCAGGACTTGCTGAACCAACACCCCTTTTGCCGGAAATCCAAACAAGTCCGAATAAGATCAAAGGGAATTTCTGGAAATGTACACACTGCTCAAGAAAAGTGCTTTTATCATTCAGCGACAAATGTCCGGAGAAGTTCGAGATGCGGACATTTCTCCTTTCCTATCATAATTATCTTCGGATTGTGGCCTGCAAAAAGAACCGAAAGGCAGCATCTCCCTTTCGGCTAAAAAGATCATTATAATGTCCTGCATTTTCAACTGCAGCTGAAGCGCTCCCATAGATTATCTGCTCATAAACTAAATAGCTTACGAATGTCTTCCTTTGAATGAGCGTTTTTCAACTGTTTAATAAAATGGTCATGTGCCAGCAGTTTAGATACATTGGCCAAATATTTAAGATGATCGGCACTATTTTCCGGAATAAGGAATGAAATCACCGTGTCAATTTTCCCTCCATCCAGCGTCTGCCATTCAATCGGTGTTTTTAATTTCAATATCATCATACTGGATCTTTTTATTGCGGCATCCTGAGCATGCGGGATAGCAATGCCCTTTTCCATCCCTGTAGATCCTTGCTGTTCCCTTGCCAGATATTTTTGGTATACAGGCTCTGAATCCACAGCATCCTGATTCCTGACAGCTAAATCGGCCAGATATTTTAGAACATCTTCCCGGGTTTTAGCCTCAACGTCAAATTCGATATTCTGCTTTTTGAGAATGCTTCCCGGATCGGGCCCGGTCACTGGAGTGGCCAAATTCAGGGAATTTCTGACTGATTGGGTACTATTTTTAAAATCGGCAGTATGAGCGGGCTGATTAAGCACAGCATTTTTTCTTGCCTGTTTCCCTGCAGACAAAGCCAGAAGGATTCCGGATACCAGAGCGCCAATCACGATCCAAAGCACCCATAATAGCGGATGGTTTACGAGCGGAAGTATGATGAAACCGCCATGAGGTGCCGGATCACTGATCTTCGTCGCGTAGCTCAGAATGGCTGCAATGGCCGATCCAATCATGAATGATGGAATATTCAGGAACGGGTTTTTGGCAGCGAATGGAATGGCTCCTTCCGTAATATGCGTAGACCCCAGCAGAAAGTTCACATAACCTGCATTCCTTTCCTCACTGGTATAGGCTTTTCTATTCAATAAAACGGCAAAACCTGTCGCAAGCGGGGGAGCAATACAGGCTGCTGAGACCCCGGACATAAAATAGAAATTTCCCTGGCCGAGAAGGGCAACACCGGTTAAGTAAGCCGCTTTGTTCACCGGGCCGCCGAAGTCAAACGCCGCCATAGCTCCGACGATGAGTCCGAGAATAATCGGGTCCGAGTTCTGCATGCCTTTCAGAAAAGCCATCATGCCTTGATTAATGTCCTTCATTGGCGATGAGAGAAACCACATAATAGCAGTCGAAATGAACACGCCCAGCAAAGGATAGATAAAAATTTCTTTCAGCCCGTTAAGTTGTTTTGGAACTTTTTTAAATAGATATTTCAACAGAACAGTCACGTACCCGGCAAGAAAACCGCCGACAATCCCGCCCAGGAAACCGGTTCCATTTGTAAATGCAAGCATACCTGTCGCAAAACCAGCGATCAAACCTGCACGTTTTCCGATCGCTTCAGCAATATAAGCGCATAAGACCGGAACCATCAGATTCATCGTCATGCCGCCGAGTGTATTCAGCATGTAGGCAAACTGATTATATTGTGAACTTTTCGGATCTGCCGAGTTAATTCCCCAGAAGAAAGAAACGGCCAGCATAACACCACCGGCCACAACAACCGGGATCATATGGGACACACCATTCATAAGCTGAATGTACAGTGTATGCCAAAATCCGCTTGAAATGTTTTCACCGGATGATCCGGATGTGGCATTTTCCAGTCCGTTTCCCTTATATACAGGGATGCTTGAATCATTTAATATGGCATCAACAAGTTCCTCTGCATCCTTCATGCCTTTAGATACGGAAACATTAATAACTCTTTTGCCGGCAAATCGATCAGGATTCACATCAATATCCGCAGCAATGATCACTCCCTCGGCATCCTTTATCTCCTTTTCCGTCAGTGCATTTTCAACTCCGCTTTGTCCGTGAGTTTCAACTTTTATTGATACATTCCTTTTCTTTGCCGCCTCTTGGAGTGCCTCCTGTGCCATATACGTGTGGGCAATTCCTGTCGGGCATCCGGTTGCCGCAATAATTTTATATGACATTATTGCTCAAACCTCACTTTCATTTTTTATTGTTTTAATATGAATTTGTTTTAACAAGGAAGGAACATCTTTTAAGTCGCTTAAGCCAGCAGTGAAAGCGGTCGAAGACGCAGCCGCCGAGGCGAAAGTTAGGGCATCGGAAACGGTTTTTCCCTGAATGAGCGATCCCATGAATGCGGCGACCATCGTATCTCCGGAACATGCTGTGTTGATGACCCGTCCCTCAGGGGCATTAACAGACAGGATATGGTGATGATCCCGGTAAATCGCTCCCCTTTCCCCTCTTGAGACAATCACCCTTTTGGCCCCCATTTCCAGTAATTTGCCCGCCCCCTGAATCACTTCATGATCTGTGCTCTGTTGACTGTTCAATAAAGACATCAGCTCCTCATCACTTGGTTTAATCAGCTCAGGTCCATAAGGAAGGCAGTCAAGAAGGATTCCCGAGCTGACATCAAGCACCAGTGAAAAACCTTTTTCCCGGGAGAATCGTGCAATTTTAATAAGAATTTCATCTTTCACATTTTTAGGCAGCGAACCGGAAACAAATAAAAGATCATTTTTCTGAAGGCTGGAAATGAAATTTAATAATTTCTGCTGATCCCTGCCGGAAATCGGCGATCCATGATTTACTGCCTTATATTCAAGATTTCCTGCCCTGATAAATGAATTAATACGTGTAATCCCCTCAGTATGAATAAATTTTGTTCCTACATTCTGTTTGTTCAGCGCTGCTTCAATAAAGTCTCCGGTAAAACCCCCAAGGAAGCCCGTCGCGATGCTGTCAATATTCATTTTTTTTAGTATCAGCGAAATGTTGATGGCTTTTCCGTTTGCCTGATAATCCTCATACTTACTTCGATTCACAATAAAAGGTTTAAATTCGTCAAATTCTGAAAATGAATCGATTGCAGGATTCATCGTACATGTATAGATCATCTTATCCTCCTTTCTGCGCCCCCCATTAATAAATATCCCACAACCTGAACGAAAAAATTTTCTTATTATGCTATACTTACACGTAAGTGTTTACAAAATAGCGGGAGTTAATAAATCATGTCGCTTACTTTTAAAGAAAGAATCCATGAACGGATCGATTCGTTAAGTAATAGCGAGAAATATTTAATTGACTACATTACTAAAAATCTGAAGCGGGTTTCCCGCCTGTCCATTGTCCAATTAAGCATGAAGGCAAATGTATCAACGGCCACGATCGTCAGAGCCATGCAAAAGCTTGGATACAGCGGGTTTACCTCCTTTAAGTTCAAGCTTGAAGAGGAATACGCCAAAGATATGTCCTTTACTAATGTTGAAGATGTCGATCAGAAGATTAAAGAAGCCGTGGAAAAGAATAGACGCGAAGTAGCAGAAACATTGCGGATGCTTGATCGCGGAACAATTGAAGACACCATACAAAAGATGATTCATTCCCAAAAAATTATGTTATTTGCCAGAGGATTATCGGAACTCATCGCAAAAGAAATGTTAATAAAGCTGCAGCTTATCGGAAAATACAGCGAGATGCATGACGACCCGAATATCATCCGGACAATGAGCAAGCGGATTCCAGTCGAGGATTTGGTCATTTTCATTTCTTTAAATGGAAAAACGGAAGAGTTGGTCGAAGCTGCTGAAAACTGCAAAAACAACGGAGTCAGCACGGTAACCATTACCACTAATCGAAACAGCCCGCTTTGCGCTTTGTCAGAACTGTCCCTGATAGGCTATAAATCAAGAATGTCATACTTTCCTGATTATGAAGTCCGTTCACGATTACCTATTATGGTTATCGCCCGCATTTTAATGGATGCATACGTCATTCGTACTCAGCAAAAGGAAAAATAGCCGGAACACCATTTCTCACCTGATGCCCGCTTTTTTAATGAACCTTCTCTTGCCCAATCTATTTTATAACACCGGTGCTGCACTAATTAAGAAGAACGCACACCCTAAAAAAACGCCGCAGGTTCTCCTCCTATGGCGCCTTTCTATTTTCCAAACCGATCTGCTAAGTGCCGGTACAGGATACGATCGGGACGGACACATCGTCGTCCATCCTACAGACCAACAATCAATCGCCCTGAATGTGATATTCCCGATGTCGCCCAATTCCCGGACAAAGCATGATCCGCATACTTTCCATTGTAAAACCCTCAGAGCGGGAATCAGCCGGCCGCTGTCTGAAAAGACATCTGCATCCCGGATGTCAAATCTTAACTATTGTATTGGCCTGATCTGCAGAGAAGTCTCCTGCATGGTGCTTATTAAACCAGTTAATGATTTCATGAAGGCGGGTCAGACGGTTCTCCGGACGGCCGCTTCTTGACAGTTCATGGTTCTCTCCCTTAATACGGACAAAGCGTGTCTCGACCCCGAGCCGGCGGAGAGCGATATACCATTGTTCAGCCTGTTCGATCGGGCAGCGGTAATCTTCTTCGCTGTGAATAATGCAAATCGGTGTTGTCACATGCGGAGCCCTGCGAATCGGCGAGAAGCTCATCAACTTTTCTTCATCCGTCCAAAGATCCGCACCGTTAAAGTATCGCTTCAGAAAATAATAGCTGATATCGCTCGTTCCGAAAAAGCTGTAGAGATTGCAGATGGATCGTTGTGTGACGGCCGCAGTAAATCGGTCTGTCGTCCCGACAATTGTGTTGGTCATGAATCCTCCGTAACTTCCGCCGGTTACAAATTGGCGCGACCGGTCGCAGGCCGGGAAATGATCCAGCACATAGTCGAGGCCGCGAAGAATATCGTCTTTATCCTTTCGTCCCCAGTCATCATAGCAGCCGGCGCAGAATTCGGCACCATATCCCTGGCTGCCGCGCGGGTTCGTAAAGACAACCGCATAGCCTTCCGCGGCGAGGCACTGGAATTCATGTTCGAATGAATAACCGTACGCAGCGGCCGGACCGCCATGGATTTCCAGAACCACCGGTATTTTTTTCTCCTTTTGAACTGAATCAGGCGGAAACATCACCCATCCGTCCAGATCCAGACCATCTGCCGCTTTATAGGTAAACGGAACAGGCTCCGAAAGGTCCAGTCCGTCCAAAAAACGGCGATTATGATCGCTTGCCTGCCTTGCCGCTCCATCGCTATTGATCAAGAAAAGATCGCCGGTGGACGAGACGCTGGAAACGACAGCAGCAATCCTTCCATTTTTTGAATCAAATGAGGTAATGACTTCTTTTTCATTGAAATATACAGTGGAAATATGGCCGTCAAGGCCGATTCTCTTCAAGCCGGCGGCAGGGCCGTTTTGAACCAGATAGGTCAGCGACTGTCCGTCATCATTCCAAACAAAAACGGACCGCCCTTCGTCAAACCGGACATCGGTACCCACATAATTACCGAGCGAGCACTCTTCAGACTCAGTCAGATTCTCAGCCGGGCCGCCCGTTTCCTGAAGAAGCCAGATGCCGATATTCTCCGGACTGCATTCCCCATCTTCATTGCCTGCAAAAGCAACTCTGTGTCCGTCAGGTGAAACCTGGAGATCGTCGACATCCCCTTTTGCTTTATAGAAAAGAGCGGTTTTATTCGTCTCAAAATCAAAGCTGTAAATATCATAAAGATAATCTGTCTTATCCGGTTCGGCTTTAGTCTGGCAGAAATACAGCCTTTTTCCATCGGGAGAAAAAGCCGGATTGCAGGCGTTCCGTGTTTTATCTGTCAGCAGCTTTTTTTCATGATTTTGAAGATTAAAGAGGAATAGTGCTTCATTTGCTGAGAGGATGCCTTTCCCGTTTGCCAGATAACGGAGCCTAGCGACGACCGTGACATCATCGTTTTCAATTTCTCTGTCATCTTTAATAGAACTCTGGCAGACGAGCACAGATTCATCGGGAGACAAAAGGTAATCCGTAACCTCCTCGCTGAAATCTGTCAGGACCTGCGAGTCGCCGCCGTCCAGAGACAATCGCCAAACCTGGCTCTTTCCGCTGCGGTCGGACAAAAAGTAAACGGACCGCCCATCTTTTGAGAAACTGGGTTTATGATTTTTGATCTGCTTGTCGCTCATGTAATCAAAAGTCAGCCGCCTGGGTTCCGACAAACCATCTGCAAGATAGAGCGAGGAATCATAACCATTCTTTTCCTTGTCAACCTTTGTTACAACGTACACAGCCCTTTTCCCGTCGGGAGACAGCACCGGCGAACCCGCAAAAGTAAACTGGACCAGATCTTCAGCCGTTATTAAGCGCTTTGTCATATTAATCCTCCTTGTTTTCTAATCATTATAGACTTTTAAAAAAATAAATGGAATTGTTCTCAATCTATTACTGATTGGAACAGGCAGGCTTTTCCTGGCGGCTGTGATTCAGCGGATCTGCTCAACAAGCCCGTCATAAGAACCACCTATGATGGGCCTGTTGAACAAAACAGTTCTTATTGCTTATATAATTTTTTTGTTTTTAATATGCTTCTTAATTATTTCGCAATAACATTTATTTCAATTAAAGTTCTTGATCATTTGCCAACTGCCGTTGTCCTGAATTATTGAAGAGAAAATTCCACCCCACCCAATGCGCGGCTCCTTTTATTCATTAATCGAGGAATATCATAACGGTTGGCATTCACAAATGCCATTAAGAAAAACATGCAGAGAGAACAGCAAAAAAATGTTCGTCCATTCTACGAATCAAAATCTATCAGGTGGTGCGCACTGTATAATTCCTGCCCAATTCACATACTTGGCTCTGTAAAATGAGCCATCCGCAGCTGCCGTTTTCGAATTAGCCCGATCGATCATTCTAGTATTTCTCGCAAACCATACTGTACGTATCCGGTTTACGGTCCTTAAAAATAGTGTAATAGCCCGATTTTAATTTAAGCGGCAATTCATAATCAAGTGGCGCAGAAATGTATCCTTCTTTCTCTTCATTCAGTTCTCTAATCGGTTCACCGAGAGGACCAATAATTTTGCTTCTTCCGAAAAATCCGAGCGTCGTATCGAAGCCAACACGATTTGCTGCCGCAATATAGATAATGTTGTCTATTGCCCGTGCCCTAGCAACAAGATCCCAGTCCGCTTCATACGGTTTTTCCCAATTTGTAGAAATCACAAGAAGATCGGCACCGCGAAGGGCATAAGTCCTCGCTACTTCGGGAAATGATGTATCATAACAGATCATCATTCCTATCTTTCCAATTGATGAGTTGATTAGGGTGTATTCACAGCCAGAACGAAAATAAGTTTTCTCATTTCCAAAAAGGTGAACCTTTCGATAAACGCCCAATACGTTTCCATTATTGTCAATGAAGACCGAAGAGTTATACAGAACATCGCTTAGAATGGTATCCTGTTCTGGAAAACCATAAATCACATGAACCCCGTGTTTCTTGGCACGCGCTCCTATCCGTTTCATGCTCTTGCCGTACGGTACTACTTCAGCAAGGGCATGGAACTCTTCGTTACATTCATATCCTGATGTGATAAGTTCGGGGAAAATGATGAGGTCCGTTTCCGGATGTTCGATCATTACCGTATCGATATAACCTTCCATTTTGCTGATGTTTTCATCTACGCGGTACATAGCCGGTTCCATTTGAACGCAAGACACGTTCACTTTCATAAGTGACCCCCCAAAATTGTAGAATCTTATATTTGTTCCGTATTCGGATTTTCTTGCAGACCCATGTGCTGCTTAACAAAAATGTAAAATACAAGAGAAATAATCAGCCAGCCAAGAAATACAATCGGCAATACGGCCATCGGGAATGCAGGAAAGGGGTAAACACTTCCGATCAGCGGTATGCACAGTAAGATAAACGAAAGTACTGCCGTGACAACATGGGGCCATTTCAGTTCCTTTAATTTATAAAGAAGAAGAGGCGCTGAGACCGTCACGAGCAGATAATTAATTAAAAATCCGTAAACAGCCATACTCCCGGTCCAGTTGTACACATCCATATTTGTACTTCTGAGCAATTCCAAGGCAACAGGAAGGCCTCCTACGACAATTGAACAAACCATGATGGCGACATACGGAGTTTTGTTGATCTTGTGGCACTTGCCTACGGCATCCGGCAAATATCCTTCATGACTCATATGAAGCATGACTCTGGCCGCAGCCGTTATGGAAGCCACGCCGCAAGACCAGAAACTGACCATAGCGCCTATTGAAATTAAAAATCCGAGAATGCCAACGTGACTTTGCTGTGCAAGATAAGTGAGCGGCGCGGTTGATTCACCCAGCGAGGTTTTACTGCCTGCGAAACCCATGACCATGATCAAAGACATGGCCACAAAGAATATTCCTACGAAAATGCCGCTTCCAATGACTGCACGCGGTATGTTGCGCAGCGGTTCTTTGGCTTCCCGTCCCATAGTCGTCGCACTTTCAAAGCCTACAAAACTGAAGAAGGCAAAAACAAGCCCTAATCTTAGGCTGTCAAAAGACACACCTTTAAGATTAAACTGGGAAGTCCCAAGGCTGAACCCGTGATGAGTCAAAACGAGAATCCCCAAAAGAGTGATCAGCATTACAGAAATGGCTTCAAAAACGAGCATAACCTTGGCCGAAAGTTCGACACCCTTATAAGTCATAAACCATGCCGCTGCGGTACCCATGATAATAATCAGAGCAGGCGAAAGCTGAATACCCGCATAGGCCAGCAGATTATTTGCATAGTTCGCAAAACCGCAAAGCACTGCACTTCCGGTTACTAAGTAAGAGAACACCAAGCCGCTCCCGGAAACAAATCCGCCTGCGGAACCGATACCCTCTGAAATATACGTATAAAGAGCGCCTGTTGTGGCAGAACGCTTAGAGAATATGTTTATTTGCAGACTTAATAGAATGATGGCTAACGTTGCAAACACATATGCGATCCATGTAGCATTACCGGAAGTAGCAAAGACAACAGGTATGGTTATCGCCGGTGTCGCGGTCGGAGCAATATTTGCGATAGACTGGCCAAGAACTTCGATGAATGAAAGACATTGTGAACGGAGTCCACCTTTTTCTGAAGGTGCATTGACCATTGAATAACTCATTATTTCATCCCCTGACAGATAGAGTTGTCTTCAACAGCACCTTGTATTTTCTAACGCAATATTGCAGAGTTAACCATCATTTCTCTTTTTTTCAAATGACAGATCAATGTTTGTCAGTGATTTGCAAATTGTTTATTGTTTTCATCTGCCTTATCGGTTGCACGAACCGTCTATTTTTTAATTGGTTTAAACCCTCTTCAGCAACGCCGGGCCCTTTTTGCAACTGATATCCGTGATCGTCAGAGCCGGCAAAAATGAATGCAGTCCCCATTTATTCCGTCTTTCAAAAGAAATAAACTACAGTCACGCGCAAAGTGAACAATGATTCATTTTTGGGGGAGCGGGCAGTTTAGAAACACGGGCCTGAACAAATCCAAGCCGTCAACGGCACCCAGACGTCTGACATCACCTACGAAAGGATATTTTTTCTTTCCATTCATTGCTCGCTGCTTAAATAGTGATCCGATTTTCTCTGTCCTTTCAGTCAGGTCCCCTCTCGGAGGAAGATTTCAAAACAACCAACGCGGCCGACAGGAATTGCCGGAATGCGTTCCTCTAAGAAAGCCCTTCAAATTACAAGCATTTCAGCCTTTCCTGCAGCACCGCTGAGCAGACTGCTAAAAATTTTCACATCGCTCAATGTAAGATGGATACATAATCACATTAAATCCAGGACGAAGATCACTCTCCGGTTGTTTTTTGGTTGCTTCAATAACTTCGAGATGATAATGGCCAACATTTTGAACACCGATCATACCTGCAGAATCCATGAATTGATTTCCGTCAATGTCTGAAATTATGCCTCCTTACTTTGACAGTTATAGGAGGATTCCCATTCCCTACGGCAGCCGCCCAAACCGATCTCTCCTCCCCCGCCATTGTTTTGTGGATACAACTTTTGAAGATCCTTTACACACCGCCACTCTTTTTTATAAATATTTCGATTAATTATTTCAATTTTGTATAGTATCAAAATTCGAATAACTCTGGTATCAGTATATTCGTGATCCCGTTGCTTTTTTCTGATTTTTACTGAGATATGCCTGAATTACAAATAACAAATAAAAGCAAATGCTATCTGAATAATTAGGCAACAGGAATATAATGTGTGTCATGTACTTGTGCCGTCAGAATGTGCAGGATCGCAAATGCAACATCTCTTAACCCAATCTTAAAGACCTGCTCCACACAGACTCATGAAAACCATGGGGCATGCCGTTATTTGATGATTTAATTAATCCTGTTGTTAAAAAGTCCCACAGCTTATGGCACTTTCCGCCCGTGCTTATATAATTATAAATAAATGCCCTGTTCGACTGGATTTTCAGACTGCAAAAATTGAAAAGCAATAAAGAGCTATCTGCATCAAATAATGAGACGGCTCCTTCAATTTCTTTCTATTATATATAATGGGTTTTTATCTCCCCGGCGGAGTAATTTCTTCCGGAATTAAACAGTTGTATTTTTTCCCAGACAAACGTTCTTTAAACTCTTGTTTGGCTTTAGCGAGAAGCTCGCTGTCTGTCAATGTCTGAATGACCGTGCAGGCGATTGTTTTCCCGGCAAAAAGTGCGGCATTCAAAGCATACGACTGTGTACCCTGGGCGACGACCTGCCAGGTATGCGGAACTGTCCCGAAAGCCCATGTCGCTGTCATGCACTGAGCAGTCGGTACATTCCAGCTGACATCCGAAACATCCGTTGACCCCTCCATAAATGTGTCTTTTTCCGGTAAAGGAATGATCCAGTCTTCAATAGGCTTACTGGCTATTACCGCCTTCTGATCCTGGTTCAGCTGGCTGAGTGCGTGTTTTTTCTCATTTTCGCCAAGCGAATCATAAATTGCCTGAATAAATTCAAGATCTCTTTTGCTGATTTCCGGAACTCCGATATTTTTCATGTAACCAAGCATGACCTGGTGAAGCGCCGTGTTGGGAATCAGATTATGGCATCCGCCTTCAATTTTGTACGACATTTTTGTTTCTGTCATCAGTGCCGCTCCGTGCGCCACATCGATCACACGTTCGAACAACGTTCGTACATCACCGGGTTTTGGCGAACGGACAAGATAGCGCACTTCAGCATGGGATGGAACGACATTCGGCGAGCTTCCGCCGGTATCCGTCACAGCGTAATGGATCCGCGCTTTATCCGGCATATGCTCTCTTAGATAGTTGGCGCCAACATTCATTAACTCAACGGCGTCAAGCGCGCTTCTGCCAAGCTCCGGCAGGGCCGCCGCATGAGCGCTGACTCCATCGAAGGAGAAACGCGCCTCGATCACCGCATTTGATGAAGTCTGCCGTACAACGTTGACTGAACCCGGGTGCCAGGAAAAGGCGGCGTCCACATCCTTAAAGCAGCCTTCTCTTGCCATGTATGCTTTTCCGTTTCCTCGTTCTTCAGCAGGGCACCCATAGAAACGGATCGTGCCTGCCAGATGATGTTGAGCAATATAATCTTTTACGGAAAAAGCCGCTGCCAGAGAACCCACGCCTAACAAATTGTGCCCGCAGCCATGTCCGCTGCCGTTTTGTATGAT
The DNA here is from genome assembly GCF_036598985.1 of Sporolactobacillus sp. KGMB 08714. Lineage (NCBI taxonomy): Bacteria > Bacillati > Bacillota > Bacilli > Caryophanales > Sporolactobacillaceae > Sporolactobacillus > Sporolactobacillus sp. KGMB 08714. Next base: position 83,039 of record NZ_JAUUBW010000003.1, on the reverse strand, counting down.
CGGATCATGAACCGCGCTGTCCTTTTTCTGGCTGAGTCCGGCGAGTGCATCATATTCACCCAGGATAGCAATGACAGGTTCCCCTGATCCATAACTTGCAACAAATGAAGTTCTTAACCCGGCAAGATCTTTCTCAATGGAAAAGCCTTTCTTTACAAATGCTTTGATTAATAGATCCGCAGACTTCTGTTCCGCAAAACTTAATTCAGCATAGGACCAAACCTGTTCACTTAAGCTGGCGAACAGTTCAGTCTGGTCTTCAATCCGTTCATTCACTTTCTGAATAATGTCTGTTGTCATCATTCGTCCTCCCGCACACTCAATTCTTTGCAAATTCTTTCAGCAAATAAACCATGTGCAATGTTCCGTCTATATAATCTTTGATCCGGATCGATTCATTGGGAGCGTGTGCTTTTGATTGTGCCCAGCCTACTCCTGTACTGACAATAGGCAGATGTAAATATTTATTAAAAATATACATCGGTCCGGTGCCGGGGGACGTCGGATAAAGAACTGTTTCGGACTGATATGCCTCTTGTGCCGTCTCATTGACTAGTTTTACGAATGGATCGTTAATATCCGATCTGTAGGCTTCCTGCGAATTTATCAATGTTACTTTGATGTCGGAAAAACCATGCCGCTCCAGATGGCGTCGGATACACTTGTAAAGATATTCCCCTGTCTGTCCGGGTACCATCCGGCAATCCAGCTTCGCGCTTGCTTCTTTGGGCAGGACCGTTTTGGATCCTTCGCCTGTATAGCCGCTGATCATGCCGCATAGAGTCATTGTGGGATAAAACATCAGTGCCTGGCGGGGGTCCTCTCCGCGCGCCTCTGTGATCAACGGCCGTTTCAATCCATATAAACTTTTCAGTGCTTCCTCATTGAAAGGCAGGTTCCCGGCCCATTTTGTCAATGCTTCGTCAGGTTCTTCAATCTGATCAAAAAATCCTTTTACCAAAATGTCATTATTTTGGTTTTTCATACTCGACAATGCCTGTACAAGACGCCACGCTGAATTGTCGATGCACGCCGCCTCCGATGAGTGTATGTCAATTTCTGCACTCTTTGTCGACAATTCGAAATAGGCAGATCCCTTTATTCCTCCGTAAAGCTGCACTCTTTCTTCATCGTCCTTACTTCCGAATTCCCAGATACAAGCATCGGCACTGAATAATTCCCTATACTTTTTCAGATAAGGTTCCAGATGGGCGCTGCCGCTCTCCTCCTCCCCTTCAATTAAAAATTTCACACGGCATGGCAGCCCCTCTCTTTCCTGAAGCGTTTTAAGAGCAGCAAGACGCTGTATCAGTGATCCCTTATTATCTGCAGTCCCGCGCGCATAGAGCACACCGTCTTTCAGCAGCGGTTCAAATGGTTTTGAATGCCACTCTTCAAGCGGATCGGGAGGCTGGACGTCATAGTGATTATAAAAAAGCAAGGTTTTGCTTTGATTCCCGTGCTGATCTGCAGGAAAGAACCCATAGACAACCGGATTTCCGCCCAAATCATTGAGTATTTTCGTTTTCCCGCCGAATGCCTCAAGCTGTCCGGCAACAAACTCAACGGTTTCAGGTATTGCGCGGTGCTGAGCGGATACTGAGGGCAGACGTAAATAATTATTCAATGTTTCCAGAGATTCCTGTGCAAAATAAGCTGCTTTTTCTTTTAATACTTCCCTCTCATTAATCATTCACATAAAACCTCCGTTAAAATACTGGCATTCATTTGCTTCCAAATAAAATATGAACAGCTGATTTACATGCGAATCAACTGTTCAGGTCTTTCAGTTCACCATCGTAGAAGGATTACTTGCTGCTCTTATATGTCCAGTTCTGGAAGTTATAGACTGTTCCGGGCCAGAATGTTGAAGCACCGCCGGCAGCAATATTATTGTTAATTACAATCATCTGATTGTCTGAATAAAGGGTTAGAATCGGCATATCTTTATCCCATATCTGCTGCAGCTGATTATAGATCACTTTCCGTTTCGCCGGGTTCGATTCGTTCAATCCTGCCTGAAGAAGACTCGTGGATTGCGGATTATCATACTTCATAAAGTTATAGACGCCATTGGGTCCATAATAGGCTGACTGATCAGGATCGACATAGCCTCCAAAACCGATCAGCAGCAAATCAAATTGTCCTGCTTTGCCTTTCTGCATGACAGTAGGGAAATCATAAGTCGTTTCGCTAACTTTAACTCCAACGGCTTTCAGATTCTGTGCGATAATATCGCCCGATTGCTGACGAACCTGATTACCGATCGGAACAACCAGATTTACTGTCTTATTGAAATCCCATCCGGCATCTTTGAGCATTTGTTTCGCCAGCGCCGGATCATATTTGATCAGCGGCAGGTCCTTATCCAGATAAGGGCTGACCGATGTATACGGACCGTCAACGATCTGGCCGTTTCCTTGCAGGAGTTTGCTGACAATCTGCTGACGATTGATCGCATGGGCGAAAGCGAGGCGAACCTGGGGATTGGTAATTGTTTTTGTGTTGAACATCATTGTTTGATAGCCGATCTGCGGTGCCGTAATCGTTTTAACATTTTTTAAACCTTTTACTGTTTTATAGTCCTGAACAGGGATAATCCCGATACCGCCGGCTGCATTCATTTGGATCGTTCCCGCCTGCAGCTCGCTGGCAAGATTAGGTGCCTGCATGATCTTTAGAAAAAATTTAGGTGTTTTCGGTTTGCCGAGATAGTAGGAGTTGTTCGCCCGATATTGAATGTATGCATTCTTACTGTATGTGACAAACTTATATGGCCCGTCCGTTACATTCGGACTCTGCATGTACTTGCTGTTGGCCAGATCCTGCGGTGCAATATTCTTCAAAATATGCTGGGGCAAAGTAACAATCTTCGTACCGATTAATTCTTTTACGTAGTTTGGATCAATGGGTTTTTTCGTCTTGAAAGTTACCGTGTGCGCATCAACCTTTGTCAGATCGGGAATTGAAGTTATTCCTGCAGAAAATTTGCCGGTTGATGTCAGCCCCTCAAGTACCGAAATATTGGACCCCACAGCTGTTTCTGTTTTGGGATTGGCAATCAAATTGAAAGTGAAAATCACATCATCGGCAGTAACCGGTTTGCCATCGGTCCATTTCGCTTTCGGATTCAATTTAATTGTATAATTCTGATTGTCAGCAGTTGTAATCGAATCTGCCAGCTTCGGTACAAATTTCAATGGGGCTGTCTGATCCAAAAATGTATCAAACATTAAACGCCCCGCAAACTGTCCCGCGATATCGGCTGCGTTAATCGGATCAAATGTTGCCGGCGGATTAACCATCCCCATCGTGATTGTGTCACTGGCAGATCCGCTGTTGGAGGATGATGAGCCGCAGGCCGTGAGTAGGGCAATTGACAAAGCTAGAAATGAAGTCAGCAAGTATTTTAGAATATGTTTTCCCTTTGGAACGGATCTTGTATGTTTCACTTTATCTGTTCACATCCTCTTTTTTTTATGTGCTGCTTTATTTCGCTTGCTGCGATTCAACGGCATCGCGAAGTCCGTCGCCAACAAAGTTGATGGAGAGGACTGCTAAAAGAATCATTAAACCCGGCGGAAACCACAGCCAGAACTGCGATGACAAAACGGTTATTGATTCCGCTTCAGTCAGCATGTTGCCCCAGCTGGCGGCTGGCGGCCGAACCCCCATTCCTAAAAAGCTCAGTGAAGCTTCCATAATAATTGCCGATGCGACACCAAAGGTTGCGTTCACCAAAATCGGTGCCAGAGCATTGGGTAAAATATGTTGAAAAATTATTTTCGGCGTCGAATAGCCAAGTGCAACACCCGCCTTTACATAGTCCATTTCTTTTATAGAAAGCACACTGCCCCTGACCAAGCGGGCAATGGCCGGCCACCCCAATAAACCAATCACAATGGTAATGTTTGAAAGACTGGGTCCCACAATGCTGACAAGCACAAGAATGACCATAAAATAGGGGAATGACATGAACACATCTGTCACTCTCATAATTGCCATATCTACCCACTTGCCGAAATAACCGGCCAGCAGTCCGAGAACGATTCCGATTGCAACATAGATTGCGACGGCCCCAATGCCAACGGTTAACGAAACCTGCGACCCGAAAATCAGGCGGCTCAACACATCCCTGCCAACCTGATCGGTCCCAAGCAAGTGGGCTGAGGACGGGGAGGCATCAAAATCATTAAAAATTCTGTTAGGATCATATGGAGCGATTAAAGGTGCGAGAAAAGCAATAAGAACAAATATTGCAAAAATAATCAATCCACAAAAGGCCATTTTATGCCTTAAGAAGCGCCTGGTAACCATGTGAAGATAACTTTCTTCTCTCCCCAGCTCTTCCAGAACTGCTTCCCGGCTTGTTAAGTCGGCAGTTTCCGGCACATTCCTGTTAGGATTCAGCCTCATCGCCATGGAATCTCCCTCCTTTCTTTATTCATATCTGATTCTCGGATCAGCCACCGCGTAAAAAACATCGGTGAGCAGGTTCGCAAGAAGAACCGCAATAGCTGCAATTAAATTGATTCCCATCAGTGTCGAATAATCTCGGGAAGAAATAGACTGGATGGTTAACAAGCCAAGACCCGGCCATTGAAAAACCTGCTCTGTAACGATTGCACCGCCAATGAGCATGGGAATATCGATTCCGATAACTGTAATAATCGGTATCAGCGCATTCCGCAAAGCATGTTTATTTGTAATGATAAATTGACGCAGCCCCTTGGCTTTTGCCGTTCTCAGGTAGTCTTTACCTAGAACATCCAGCATGCTTGAGCGAACATAACGAATCATATTTCCCGCTATTCCTGTAGCGAGGACGGCAACCGGCAGAACAAGATGAACAAACAGGTCTGAAAAACTGCCATTCCCGCCAAGCGTGTTCATTCCTCCTGTGGGAAACAAAAGGACTTTCGTTGCAAATAAATAAATGACGCCTAATCCTAAAAAGAAGTGCGGGACGGAAACACCGAAAAAAGAAAAACCTGTTGTTAAGTAATCGACCCATGAATTTTGTTTTCTCGCAGAAATGATTCCTAAAGGTATGGCAATCAAATAGCCGACAATTAACGAGATTCCCATCAGCATCATGGTTGGTCCGATGTGTGAGGCAATGAGTGACGTTACGGGTTCACGCGTTGAATAAGAAAAGCCGAGATTTCCCTGAATCAGCTGTCCCAGCCAATGAAAATACTGGATAATAATCGGCTGATCAAGACCGAGTGCATGCTTCTCCATCGCAATTTGCTGAGGAGTTGCCGATGGATTGACATACATATCGACAGGATTGCCGGGTGCCAGATTGATAATAAAGAAATTCAGGATCGTCACGCCGAGAATAACCGGAATGGCAATTAATATTCGTCGCACAATATATTGAAACAAATCATGTCACTCCCTTCAGTCAGATGGATAATGGAAAATGGCACGCCACCAGATGATCCGTTCCATTCAGTCCGGGTACTTTCTCATGGCATATATCCTTAGCAAAAGGACATCTCGTATGGAAAACACATCCTTTCGGGGGATTCGCCGGGCTCGGCACATCTCCTTCCACGACAATCTGTTTACGATCACGCATATGGGGATTCGGAACAGGATAAGCATTCAGCAATATCTCTGTATAGGGATGCATAGGATGTTCAAAAATTTCTTTTGTTTTCGCCATTTCCATTATTTTTCCTAGATACATGACGGTGATCCGGTCACTGATGTATTTAACAGCACCAAGACCGTGGGCGATGAAAACGTAAGTCAGATTAAATTCTTTTTGAAGATCTTTCAATAGGTTCAACACCTGCGCCTGAATGGAGACATCCAGCGCCGATACCGGTTCATCACAAATGATCAGTTTCGGATGGAGCATGAGTGCCCGGGCGATGCCGATCCTCTGCCGCTGACCGCCTGAAAATTCATGAGGATAGCGATTTTTATAGTGTTTCGATAATCCAACCGTCTCTAGGATATGATTCACTTTTTCACTGGCCTCTGCTTTGCCTGCCAGTTTATGAGCGAGAAGCGGTTCAGCCAGTAAATCACCAATTCTTTTTCTTGGATTCAGGGAAGAGTATGGATCCTGAAAAATGATCTGCAGATCCGTACGCAACTCGCGCATTTCTTTCTTCGAAATACTCGCCAGATCTTTACCCTCAAAGATAACCTGCCCCGCAGTCGGATTTTCCAGGCGAACAAGCGAACGCCCCGTTGTCGACTTGCCGCAGCCGGATTCTCCGACCAGCCCTACTGTCTCTCCCGGATATATAGAGAAACTTACACCATCCACCGCTTTGACATAGCCAACGGTTCTCGAAATAATGCCCCTTTTGACCGGATAATATTTTTTTAGATTTTTAACCTCCAACAGCGGCTTCTCCTGCTCAGTCAACGGCTTATTCAAGAAACCACTTCCTTTTCATCCTGCTTTTTTTCAAATTCCTTCTCCTCTTTTTCGTAAAGAAAGCATCTGATGCTGTGTGACTTTTTATCTTCAATCGGCCTTAATTCCGGCTTCTCTTCCAGACATCTTTTCATGGCAAACGGACAACGGTCATAGAAGCGGCAGCCCTTGGGCATATTATAGACACTCGGCACAGATCCGGGGATTGACTCCAGCCGCATATCATCAGGATTTGTAATATGGGGAATGGATTTCATCAGGCCCAGTGTATAAGGATGCTTCGGATTATCAAACAATGTAAAAACATCTGTTTCTTCGACAACCTGGCCCGCATACATGACCGCAACCTTGTCAGCCATTTCCGCTACTACGCCTAAGTCATGGGTAATCAGAATAATAGCCGTCCTGGATTCTGAACGAAGTTCCTTCATCAGCTTGAGAATCTGTGCCTGAATGGTTACATCCAATGCAGTTGTCGGCTCATCTGCAATCAGCAATTTCGGCTTGCAGCTGAGTGCCATGGCAATCATAACGCGCTGCCTCATTCCTCCCGACAAACGGTGCGGATAATCGTCAATGATGCTTTCGGCTCTCGGGATCCCTACCTTATTCAGCATCTCAACGGCATAACCCTTTGCCCTTTTTTTTGAATAACCCATATGCAGCCTTATACCCTCAGTTAACTGATCGCCGATCGTTAAAACCGGGTTCAATGAAGTCATCGGTTCCTGAAAGATCATCGAGATCTCATTGCCCCGCACTTTGCGCATTTCAGCCTCGGACACATTGACAAGTTCTTTTCCATTAAAAAGAATCGAACCATGAGTCACAAATCCATTCTTATCCAGAAGATGCATGATTGACAGGGAAGTAACTGATTTACCGCAGCCGGACTCGCCAACCAGACAAATGGTCTCTCCTTCTTTCAGATCAAAACTGACTTCGTCAACGGATGTAACCAGACCCTTCTCCGTCTTAAATTCCGTTTTAATTTTGTCAACCTGTAAGAGTTTGCCCAAAGTCTCTTAACCTCCCTAGATCATTTATCAGCTTTTTACAAGTTCGCTGAGAACCGGCGTTTCTGAAGTGCAGAGATATTTATCAACCATTGCCAGAAATGCTTTGCCCGCTACAATCATCACGCGTTCATCAAAATTGAACTTGGGATGATGGTGAGGATAACTTGCGCCGATTTCAGGATTGCCGGCACCGGTAAACCAGAAAATCCCCGGCCTCTCCAAAAGAAAGCCGGAAAAATCCTCCCCGCCCATCTGCGGCGCAATTTCAACCGCTGTGTCTTTGCCAAAAGTTTTATCCATAACTTTCTGAAAGACGTCGGACTCTTTTCCGTGATTGTAGACCGCCGAATAACCATCCAAGTAGTCAAGCGTACCCTCCGCGTGGAACGCTCCGCAGACATTTTCAATGATGCCGGCCATCTCGCTTTTGATTTTGCTGCGGATGTCTTCATCGAATGTTCTGACCGTCCCTTCAAGAAAAGCAGTATCGGCAATGACATTGGCTGCAACGCCGGAGTTGAACTTGCCAATGGTCAGAACCGCCGATTTGACTGGATCAACTTCCCGGCTGACGACCATCTGCAGCTGATTGACAATCTGGGAGGCAACGGCAACGGAATCCACGCACAGCTGCGGTGCAGATCCATGTCCGCCCCGTCCCTGTATTTTGATTTTGAAGTAATCGGCTGATGCCATAAAATAGCCCTTACGATAGCCGATCGTCCCAAACGGAACCGTACTCCATAAGTGAGTACCGAAGATAACGTCGACTCCGTCAAGACAGCCGTCTCTGATCATAGCCCGCGCTCCGCCAGGCGGAAACTCCTCAGCCGGCTGATGAATCAGAACAATATCTCCTGACAATTCGCTGCGATGAGCCTGAAGAACCTTTGCCACTCCCAGGAGTGTCGCTGTATGGCCGTCGTGGCCGCAGGCATGCATGACACCATCAACTTTCGACTTGTAGGGAACGTCTGTTTCTTCCTGGATAGGAAGTGCATCAAAATCCGCTCTAAGCGCCACGGTGATGCCAGGTTTTGAACCGTGAATTCTCGCGACAATCCCATATCCGCCGACATTTGTTTTTATATCATCAATGCCGAAACTGTTCAGTTTTTCGTAAATGAAGGCAGAAGTCTCTTTTTCATGAAAGGATAGTTCCGGATGCTGATGCAGGTATCTGCGCCATTTCACCATACTGTCGTACGAATTTTTCAAATTTTCTTCCCATACTTTGTTCATCTTTGTTCCCTCCGGAATCAATTTATTAATGGCGAAAGATATTGGATTATTTTTAGTCGAATGATAATACTATATTTTCAGAATATAGGACTAATAAAGCTATTATAAAATAATATCTGACAAAAATAAATAGCTAATCTTTTAATTTTTCTTTTATATTACATATATTTGTTATTAATTATAACATATAGTGTTAAAAACATTGACTTATCTTTATGGAACTTATTATTATTTTAACAATAGAGGCTCAATTACTAGTTTTATTATAAAATTCAATATATAATGTATTATCATAATAATTTTTTTATTAATTAAACAATACTATATTTTATATTATTCAGTATTGTTTAATAAAAGATTCCAGTACATTCTTAGACTGGATTGTTGAATCGTACTGATCGAAATGAATTTGATCTGCAAAAGAAAAAGGTTTGCCGATCATACATTTATGCCTCGCCCCGATTATATTAACAAATTAAATTAAGGAGCCCATAGCATGTCTCAATCGAACCATGAAATTGTGATTTCGGATGAAACCAACCAGTTAATCGCAAAATTGACAGCCCTGACCGAAGTTAGAGAGGCCATAGCCTTTCTTAAAGCAGATAACGGAAACACGGCAGCCGAACAGATAACATTGACTGAAATTCCCGCTCCGCCTTTCAAAGAAGACAAACGGGCTCTGTGGATCGCCGAACGTTTCCGGGAGCTCGGTTTGTTGGAAGCCGGCACTGACGATGAAGGAAATGTTATAGGCCTGCTTGAGGGGATTCAATCAGACCCAAAGATCGTTATCGCCGCCCATCTGGATACTGTTTTCCCTGAAGGAACGGACACCCAGGCAAAGATTCAGGACGGCATCATTTACGCTCCCGGTATTTCGGATGATGGCCGGGGCCTTGGCGTGCTTCTCTCGATTCTGAGATCTATCCGGGAAACCGGAATAAAACCCCTGCACAGTGTTCTATTCGTCGCAGATGTCGGCGAAGAAGGGCTTGGCGATTTACGCGGGATCAGAGCCCTTTTCCATGAACGCAGCGATATCGGCGGTTTCATCTCCGTCGAACCGGGTGATCCGGCCGGGCTCGTCTGTACAGCCGTCGGCAGCCACCGTTACCGCATCCGATTCAGGGGACCCGGCGGGCACAGCTTTTTTGCTTTCGGTACCCCGAGTGCTGTTCATGCATTGGGCCGCGCGGTATTTCACATAAGCGATATTCATATTCCGGACAATCCTGCAACTACATTTACGGTAGGAACAGTTAACGGAGGAACGTCAATCAATTCGATCGCTGAGGATGCGTGCATGTCGCTGGATATGCGCTCAGTTTCAACGGACGCGCTGATTACACTGGAAAAGCAGATATTAGATCTCGTGCGAAAAGCGGCCGAGGAGGAAAACAAACGGTGGAATGCGAAAGGAACGATTTCCGTTTCTTTTGAAAAAGTCGGAGAACGGCCCGCTGGTTTCCAGACCCCTGATCGGCCGATTGTCCAGGCAGCCGCCGCGGCGGTAAGTTTTCTTGGTTTTTCACCAAGATTACGAGCTTCAAGTACCGATGCAAATATTCCGATAAGCCTTGGTATCCCGGCAATCACAATGAGCGGCGGCGGAATCAGCGGCAAGGAACATACGCTTGAAGAATTTTTCAATCCTGAAAAAAGCTTTCTCGGTGCTCAGGCCGTCCTAATCACACTGCTGCTCTCCGGCATGAACGGGTACACAGATTCATTAATCCTTTAAATACCGATTGGCCGAATTTTTTCATGAATCATCCCTGATGATGCCATGAAATGGGGATGAAGGAGAATCAGATCCCGCCTGCATGCAACATTCATATAAACCTGACAAAGGAGATGTTAATGATGATTAAAACTGCCGAAGAAGCGCAACTGGAGCAGCAGCTGACCGATTACCGCCATCAACTTCATGAGCATCCCGAGCTGTCATTCGAGGAATATGAAACCACGAAAGCCCTTGAAGGCTGGCTCACTGAAGCAGATATAGAGAGGGTTGATCTTCCGATGAAGACCGGTGTCCTAGCCGTTATCAGGGGCAAGAAATCAGGACCGACCATCGCTCTTAGAGCCGATATTGATGCGCTCCCGATTCAGGAAAATACCGGTCTTCCCTTTGCGTCTCAAATCTCTGGAAAGATGCACGCCTGCGGCCATGACTTCCATACAGTTTCCATTCTCGGTGCCGCTCTCCTATTGAAAAAAAAGGAAGAGGAGATGGAAGGAACCGTAAAAATTATTTTCCAGCCGGCCGAGGAGAATGGCGGAGGCGCGGTCAAGGTCCTGAAAACCGGCGTTCTTGATGACGTTGAAGCGATATTCGGGATGCACAATATGCCGTATATTCCGACAGGGACGATTGGGATCAAATCCGGTCCGCTGATGGCCGGTGTCGACAGATTCGTTATTGACGTCGAAGGAACCGGAACTCACGCTGCCGCACCGGAAAAGGGTATCGATTCGATTGTCATTGCTTCTCATATCATTACTGCGCTTCAGACCGTTGTAAGCAGAAATACATCCCCTTTAGACAACGCTGTTATCAGTATAACGCGGCTGGAAGCCGGCAATACGTGGAATGTACTTCCTCAGACAGCTCAGATGGAAGGAACCGTCCGCACATTTCAGGAACACGTACGGGACGGTATCCCCGCCAAAATGCAGAGGGTGGTAGAAGGCGTCGCGCAGGCGCTCGGTGCTAAGGGAACGCTGCATTATACGAAGTTGGGCCCCGCATTGATCAATGATGAAAAATATGCGGAGTGGGCGGTGGAAACCGCCGGGAAATCAGGCCTTAAAGTCATTTCTCCTGTTCCTTCTTCCGCTGGCGAGGATTTTGCGGAATATTTGAAAGAAATTCCCGGCGCATTCTTTTTCATGGGTGTTTCTGGAACTTCGGATCTGCACCACCCTGATCTGATTATCGATGAAAGAGCCATTCTCCCCAGTGCGAAATTCTTCTCCAATCTAGCAGTCGATTTTCTTAAAAAAATGAGTGGTCCTAAAATGGAAATGTCATAAGAAAACCGAGAGAGTGGTTGCTTTCTCAGGCTTTCTGAATAATCGATAAGGAGATGCCGGATTTATGTCAAACCGGTACATCTGCCCTTCCAAAACGCCCGGCACAGTCAACACCCTTGGATTTCGCCGTCATGTTACCTATCACTTGCTGTAAGATAGCCTCCGGCCGAAACATTTCCGATTGAAACGCATTCTGAAGCTCCGTATCGGCGCCCAACCCGGCGGGCCTGAAATGCTCCCATTCCTACGGGCTATGTCAGCATACTAAGATTTAGGAACCGTTCAGAGTACAAAAAAGCGGGATGATCGCTTTTCAGATCTTCTCCCCGCTTTTAAAGCCTCATATTTACTTTTATTCTCCAAGCACTTCTACTAAACATTGGCGATTTCTGCTGCGCGTATGATCCCAATCTACAAAATAGATATATCCCACTTTGCCAATTTGAATCACACCATCCTGAATAATAAACGTTTCACTGGAGCCTAACAATGAGCCTCTGATATGGGCATCTGTATTTAATAAGGAGTGACGATCAGGTACCATGACTGTGCCTTCCGTTGCCGTATCTGTCTTCGATACTTCCTCGGCAAACTTTGTATGTTCGGGCCCCGGATGGTAATATTGTCTGTCCGACGTCGTGATTGGTACAACTTTTTCAAGGACGTTGTCCAGATCCACCTGTAAATATTCATCTCCATTATAATTACGGTCATGTGAATATTCTTCAAAGAATACTGAGCAGGTCGTATGCGGTGTCGAGACAACGACAATGCCGTTTTTTACATTGCTTTCTTTCACAATTCTCCTAACTTCATCGGTAATTTCATGGTAAGATGGGCGGTTACCGTTTGACGCAAGAACTAATTTATCATTATGAATCAACATATTATCTCTTCTCCTCATCTTGCACTTTTTTCAATGCACCAATCATTTCGACCAGTTTGGCTTTTCTATCCGGAGCTTTGATAATACCGCTTGTTCCGCCGGTACCGTCGGCTCCGCCCCTCAGAACCCGGTAAACATCGTCTCCGGTGCTGACACCTGCTGCCTGCATAATCAGAATGTCAGGACTCACTGACCGAATAGCGTGATTCGTTTGCTTAATATATTCATCATCGCTTGTATTCCCTGTTCCTATTAAGCTGGTCGGCTCACAAATCATCATGTCCGGTCCTAATTGAGCCACCGCCTTACACTGTTCCACAGTATCCGCACAAACAATAGTCAGCAATCCGACCTCGCGGGCTCTCTTTATGGTTTTATCAAGATTAGAAAGTGTCAGCGGATCCTCTGCATGATTCAGCACAACGGCTTTAACTCCCGATGCTTTGAGCGCTTCCGGTAAAACGTGTCCCATTCCCCGCCCCGGAACTAAAGGATCCATGTGCTGTGCAGTTACAATCAGATGCGACGTCCTTTCGACAATTGCCGGAATATCAACGAGCTGAGCGGTAAATAAACAGTCAATATCATTTTCTTTTGCCAACTCATCAGTAACTAATGCCAGATTTAGAACTTCTTCTCCATAAATGTATGCCTTCGGATTCACAATGAAGAAAGGTTTCCTGATTTTTACTTCTGTCATTAATTGAACAGCCTCCTTCGTCAAGAAACTTTATCTAATATTTTTACTTGCTTTTATAGCGCTCCGTATGGAAAACATGATAGTAGTGCGCCGCCATTTCTTTCATACCCTCGTATGCGTGTTCTTCAAGCTCCAAATACGTTCCGGGATTATTTTCCCGCACTTTTTTCAGAGCAGCGATCGTAATGTCTGTGAAGATATTAATCTTGCAAATACCGTTTTCCGTAACCCTGGAAAGATTTTCGTCGCCTGTTGAAGAACCCCCATGCAGAACCAAGGGAACAGGAACATTCGCAGATAATTCTTTCAATCTGTCAAAGTTAATATGGGGAACGCCTTTGTAGGTACCATGGGCAGTTCCGATCGATACTGCAAGAGAATCAACGGCTGTCTGATTCACAAAGTCAACGGCGGCATCAACTTGTGTATATCTTGTATCGCTATCGCCGGCTTGATATTTGGAACCCGTACCGACATGTCCGATTTCAGCTTCTACAACAACGCCCCTGCTATGAGCATAATCAACGATTTCGCGGGTTCTTCTAACATTTTCAGCGAAAGTTTCCTGAGATGCGTCAATCATGACCGATGTAAAACCATTGTCAACAGCGTATTTAATAATAGACGGAGTCATTCCGTGGTCCAAGTGCAGTACAACAGGAATATCAACTTTATTTGCGTAATACTTTCCAAATTCCGCAGCCTCTTCGGTAGTCATATAAGAACGATGCGATTCAGCACAGGCAAGAATGACAGGCAAATTCAAATTCTGAGCAACTTCCAAATATGCTTTTATTGAAGCCCGGCTCCAGAAATTAAAATGTGGAAACGCAAAATGTTTTTCTTTCGCCGTTTTTAATAATTCAGTTGATGTAACAAGCATAAGCTGTTACCCCCTATAAGAAATTTCATTTTCCATTCATTAATGACTTTTTTCAATCTCATCCTTGATTTTTTCGAAAACTTTATCAGCGCCGACACCTGTTAATAAAGGAACACCATTAATCACTTTGTCCTTTACATGGTCGGGGACAATTGTTGTGCTGATGACAATGTCATAATCGTCCAGATGGTTTACCTCATCTGCAATCTTACTTTGATACAGAGTGACCTGTTTATCTAAACCCTTAGCTTTCAAAAATGCTTTCACTTTACCGGTTACAACAGTGCTTGTAGCCACACCCGTTCCGCAAACGATCATCAGCTTTTTCATATTCCACGACTCCTTTTTATTGTTATATTAGGATTCTGACGGATCTTCCGGGCTGTCCGGGGATTTCCGAATCTTGTTAAAGTAGATTAATCCCGCAAAGACGATCACTCCTATTATTGAAATACCAGCCCAGCTGATAACTTTTCCCAATCCGACGATAAACCATGTTGTCCAGACACCGCCATCACTCAATACGCTGATAGAATGGCTGCCATGCAGATTGAACTTTGCCGCAATAGCCGCTTTTGTAATCAAAGGCGCTGCCCAGGAAGCAACATACAAACTGACTGCAATGTCAATGGCACCGCCAATCACCGTTCTAAAAATATCGCCTCTGAAGACGGCGGCCATCAAAGCAATCATAAACGGAATGGTTGCTAAATCCCCGAAGGGAAGCACCTTATTCCCCGGCAAGATAACGGCAATAAGCAATGTCAACGGTACCAGAATTAACGATGAAGAAAGTACCGATGATTGACCTACAGCAAGAGCACTATCCATGCCTATAAATAGATTGCGGCCGGGAAATCTCTTTTGGACAAAATCATTGGCGCCTTCAGAGATCGGCGTCAGACCTTCCATTAACAGAGAAACCATTCTCGGCATTAACATCATCACTGCACCGGTATTGACTGCCAGCTGCAGTGTTGCACCGATCGAATATTTAGCCAACAGCCCGATGATCAGGCCGATAATCACACCCATCACAGTTGAATCTCCAAAAACACCCAGCCGTTTTTGTACCGTTTCCGGATCAAGTTTGATTTTATTAATCCCCGGAATGCGATCAAACAGCCAATTGAGCGGTAATGCTAACAAAAACCCCGGTGCTGAAGATCCATGCGGAAAAGTAATGTTCGGCAGATTATAGTATTTTTGTACGGTCCGAGAACTCAAATCAGCTAACAGATAGAGCAGAGCAGCATGAATCACCATTGTATAAATACCCAGCCAGAAATTCTGAGAAACCGCGTAAACAAGCGACCCGGTGAAGGCAATATGCCAATAATTCCAGACGTCGACATCCAGCGTTCTCGTCAAACCTATAAATAATAAAATCACATTTGCAATAATACCGACCGGAATAGCCATGCTTCCTAAAACTGTACCATAAGCAATTGCCGATGCAGCGGGCCATCCGACATCAATCGAGTTAAGATTAAGTCCATAGTTTTTTACCATTGCTTGTGCTGCCGGGCCAAGATTTGTGGTTAAAAGGTTGATTACTAAATTCAAACCGACAAATCCGATTCCAACAGTTAGACCGGCTTTAAAAGCCTTACCAGGTCTGATTCTTAAAATAAGCGCAAAGATAAAGAGCAGGACAGGAAGCATAACACTGGCTCCCAAACTGACAAACCATTGAATTGCGGCCATATAATTCCCTCCAAACAATTTATTATTTAAATCACTTAATACCGGCTTGTCTCATCATTTCGATGAAGTTATCGATTCTGTCGCATGTTTGCAATTGACCAACCAACTGTTCATTCTGAAAAAGTGCCATCAATCTTTGCAGCATGTTAAGCTGGTCTTTCGCATTTTTTAGACCCAGCATGAAAATCATGCTAACATCTACCGTTCCGGTATCACTTCCCATTTCTTTAAATTTCACTGGTTTCGTCAGCGACATAAACCCTAACTGTGATATAACGACTTTGTCGCTGTCTGTGTGAGGAATAGCAATTCCCAGGCCGTTAACGTTTAAACCCGTAGGATACTTTTTCTCACGCTCCAGAATTCCTTCAAGAAACCGGTTTGTCACAAGTCTCTTTTTTAAGAATTCGCCAGCTAATAATTTCAAGGCACTGGCACAATCAGCGGCTGACCGGTGGAATAAAATAATTTCTTGATTAAAATACATAATCTGACCCCCGATAATTCAGATTTATTCATTTTCTGTTAGTAATTGGATGACGTCATATTTAGTACCGGCTTTTTTTAATAGATTGATCAATTCTTCATCTGCAAGTCTCGATACAACTTGTTGTATATGATGAATTCTTAAATCGTCTGTTCTATTGCTGTTAATTGCTAATAAAACAATGATTCTCACCGGTATCTGATCCGGGGTCGCCCATTCAATATCATGCTGACTTATGCCGATGGCCAAAACAGACCTTGATACAGTATTTGATTCGCCATGAGGAATTACCAGTCCGAAACCCAGCGCTGTCGATCCATTTTTTTCCCTGTTTAATACACTCCTAATGAATCTGTCTTCGCTTTCGATATAGTTATGATCAGCAAGCATTCCTGCCAGTTCGGCTAAAGCTTCATGCTTACTTGCCGCACGCAAATGAACCGTTATTAAATCAGCATCCAATATTCCGCAAGTATTATTTTTCATGTCTGTTATCCCGCAATAAATTTTTTAGACGTTCCTTATCCTTATTTGTAAACATGGCGCTTACCAATAATTTAGGTATGCCCTTAGGTGTCTGTACATCAACAGTGGTGAGGATCAGATCAATATTTTTATATTTATCGACGTTTTTTCTATATTTGGCCGTCGATATAACATCTACGATTTCCAGTTCCCGAAAATACTTTTTAACCTTAACCTTCAATAATTCTGAAGTCCCTACACCGCTCGTGCACATAATCAACACTTTCTGCTGCGTATTGCCCTGTTCAATATATTTTGCAAAATACAGTACAATGAATCCGCTTTCATCCTTGCTTATCTTTTCAATATTGAAAACTTTTTCTGCCTGGCTTGAAATCCTGACGATGTCCCGGAACAGATTTCCGTACTCAAGCTTAATCTCATTTAATAGATTATTCTTGATATAAATATGATTATCGATTCGGTTCAACATGGGCTTAATATGATTGGCCAAGTCATTTTTAACGGAATCATAACTAATGTTTAAATGTTCCAGTCCATTAATAGCCTTCACATAATATCTTGTGACTTTGTCAACACGATCCGGTGTTTCGCTACTGTGAATCCCGTCTCGGTCAAACCGGGTAGAAACAAGATATTGCAATAAATAAATGGATTCGACAGCCGGCAACTTTGAATTTAAATAACCGCTGATGTTAGAAATGACATTTTTGGCAACAACGTATAATTGTTTATTCGTTCTTATTAACTTTCTTTGCTCATTTCCAAAGGCTTCCGGATTGCTTTCCAATACCTTTCCTTCACGAAATCGGGTGATTAATATATATAAGTGTGAAAAAATATTTATATTATATGGATAAGGAATGGTTAAATCCAGAGCACGTTCTATTTTTTCAAGTTGAGAAATAATAAACTCTTTATCATAAGAATTTAATTTATGCAGGTCGGATGTAAAGTCGCCCAAATTATCGGCTTCAAATAAATTCATTTTCAAAATGGTTGCGTTGATTGCTTTTCGAATATCAATTTCACTGCCTGTAATAGAAATAGATTTACCCTTACGTAATAAATCAACATTATAGCCTTCTAATATCTTTGAAATAACGGACAGATCATTGTCAATTGAAGAGTCACTAACATAGAATTTCTGATAAACTGTTCCAATCCTTACCGGAAAGGGTGCTCTAAACAGTAAATTCAGAATGACACTGTTTCTTCGTTCAATGGGTGTATAGTCTAAAATATCGCTGTTCTTATTACTCCTCTCTTTCATGTAATTATCGTAATTAATTTTGAAGCCATGGCCCCTTGATGACTCGATAATTTCACCACTGCTGGAACAATCATTAATACTTTTAATTGTCCGATATACGGTTTTGGATGATACGCCTGCAAGATTCGCAATTTCACTAGCCATTACGTAATCATTTTTCTGTAAAAGAATATCGGTTAATGCTTGTTCTCTTTTACCTAATTGCACGTCTATCACCTCGCATGTTTATTGTATAATGAGTTTTGGAAGCGCACCCATTACTCTATGTCCATTATGTCCCCATGCAATGGACACCTTGTTGCTCACCCCCCCTTATGTGAAATCCGAACAATCCCAATAAACATTAAACAGATCCTCACCCTCTCAGATGAAGGGAACTATTCTGGCGATCAATGAAAACCATTATTCATAGTCTTTCATCGTCCTCCCATCCATTTACTCTTCACTGTCTCTTTTAGGCCTCCACAAAAACACATTTTCGGAAACGGCTGACTCACTAAACTGGGACAGATCTCTCAAGCGGCGCAAATGATCGATGACTGGAAGAATCCGGCGTGCCGGCGAAAAGAATCCGCGAATCACCGGATTGTCAGAAAGCCGTCCCATTGCCGACGCCTGAGAATACTGCACAAATGGCCGCAACGCATTTAAACCGGTTTTCCTGCTCAGAGTTTGTCCAAGTCCGCCAAGCCGCAGCTATGATTACCGATGGCAGACTGCTGCCCATAATTGTCAAAAAATATAAAAATCAAGACATCAGTAGCTTTCTCGGAGCATCATAATCAGCGCCGAAAGTTGAGAGGATATTGAAAGAAGTCTGCTAAGCTTAAAATATTTTCCCTGCCGGCAACAGACCCAGGCAGAGCATGGAGCAGCCGTCAAGCAGCCCGCACAGCACTTCTAAACGTTAGCACATTTTAATTTAACAATTTTCTCTTACTAGATTGTTTCGTGTACCAAGGGATAGGTATAATAGCTTTAGTATTTCGAAATTGCCGGAAGGTATATAATGGTAATTCTGGAGGATCCGGTTTTATAAATGATGCGGATTCGCGCATGTTTACCGGATCAGAAATGTTTAAAATGATTCGTTGTGAAAAATGAAGGGATGGGAAGAAGATGTCTCAGGAATCGATTTCTGAAAATTCAAGATCTGGCGGCAGAAAATCAAAGAAACGGCGACGCATATTGCGCTATAGTTTGTTGGCACTGGCTCTCTTGTTAGCCGCCGGTATCGGTTTTGGTTTCTATAAATACAATCAGCTCAAGCCGACCAATCATTTTAGTCATTTGAAGCCGATCGGGAAGACAACCAGCAAGTACAAACAGAAATCCGGCACTTTCAATGTCCTTCTGATCGGGTCGGATGCGCGGAAAGGCGACACGCTGAGCCATACCGATTCGATGGTACTGATTCATGCCGATCTGACGAATCATACCTATAATATGCTGAGCATCCCGCGGGATACGCGGGTGCAGATGCAGGGGTACGGGTACACGAAACTCACCAGTGTCCAATACATATCTCAAGTTAACCACGGAGTAAAACAGGGAATAGTCGACGCCGTAACATCGATCTCCAATCTGACCGGAGTCCCGATCAATTATTACGCGGAAACAAACTATTGGGGCTTGCAATACATGGTCGACGCGATTGGCGGAATCAATATGACGCTGCCTTTCAAAGTGACTCTGACACACCCATGGTATCCGGAAGACAAAGGCAAGACGTTCACGGCGGGGACCCATTTTTTAAGCGGAAAAATGGTCACGGAAATCACCCATGAGCGCTACTCGGTACCCGGAACAGACTATGGACGCCAGCAGCTGCAGCAGGCCGCACTGATCGGCATTGCCCGCAAAGTCATGAGTCCGTCCAATGTCACAAAACTTCCCGCCCTGTCCGGCTCAGTATCCAAATTTCTTGTTGCCAGCAATATGACAACCGACGATATGGTCAGCATCGGATTAGGCGTCAAAGGCGACTTCCATCCGGAGCAGCAGATCAAATACCGCCAGGTCAAAGGCACGAGCGTAACGATGTACGATGATGTGCTGCAGGCGAACAACAGTCAGGTCGTGCTCGATCCGGGGCAGTTAAAAAATGTGATCAAAAATTACTTTACCAATTAATCGCCGCAGCATGATCAGAGGGAAGGTAAAAAATCCGAAGACTAGATGCCTTATCTCCTCTCTCTGATTTTTGCGCTATCTATTTCTGTATAAACTGGGTCAAACAAACTGACCCCTTGTGGAACAGTCTAGAAAGACGCGCAGCTGCTTTGTGCCAAATCTTCTGATCTTGGGAGGCCTCGACTATCTTAACAGAGTCCAGAGCACTTCGAACCTGAAAATAGTCCTTTAAGCTAGGATAAGCTGTGCGTAAAGTGCTTTCTGTTCCTTCCAGTAGTGTCTGCCTTTCACCCCTCCATAATGGCATGTTATTGCGAGAGGCTGAATCCAAGGATAAAATGAGGCATTGTTGTCTGAAAAGCAATTGATTTTGTCCACATTTTCTGATATTGTTTCAGATTACAAAAGAGCATTTTACGCCGTCGATGATTGAGACGTAAGATGCCCTTAATTTATGTGTTTCCTTTTCTGTTTTTTCAATTTCGTCGTATAAAGGTTCTGTGTCATGAGCCGCTGCCCGTACTTGATTCCCATATAAGTCATCACCATTCGGCCGAGTCGAGGTTGAAGTCTGTGTTTCTCATAAATTATTTAGAAACTCTCCGTTTTCAGGGAATCTCATTACGATTAACCCGGCAGCCTCGAATGATCTGATTTGCAAGTTCTTTATCCCTTCCTATTTTCTGCCTGATTTGCTTCAACACCATCTTTTCTATAATTTGATTTGCGGTATTAAAAAGGTTGGTTCCTCAGTCAGAACATTAATGATGAGCCTAATTTAGTTATTTCTACAATGCAGTCAATTTGTCCATATCCAGTTCCTTCACACTCTCATTTCTGATTAAATCAACCGCACGTGATTTATACTTCAGAAAAAGCGGAGATGTACGTATATGATAGTCTCGAGGCCTTGGCAGATCGACATCAATAATTTCTTTAATTTTTCCGGGCCTTGATTTCATAACAACGACCCTGTCTGCCATGAATATGGCTTCATCAATATCATGGGTTACTAAGAGGACGGTTTTTTGAGACTGCTGCCAAACTTTTAGCAGGAGTTCCTGCATCAGGCTCCTTGTCTGCATATCTAATGCTCCGAATGGTTCATCCAGCAGAATCACTTCGGGATCGTTGGCAAGAGCTCGGGCAATTGCCACCCTTTGCTTCATCCCGCCTGATAGTGCTTTAGGAAAGACATTTTCAAAACCCTTTAGTCCGACAATTTCAATGTATTCATTTGCGATCCTGGATCGTTCGGACGCCGCCATCCCCTTTTGTTTTAGGCCGAACTCAATATTTTTTTTTACACTGAGCCATGGAAAAAGGGTATAGGACTGAAAAACCATTCCTCTGTCAGGGCCGGGACCCGTGACTGTTTTTCCACCCAGCGTTACAGAACCGGTTGTTGGTTTCTCCAACCCGCCAACAATACGTAATAAAGTGGATTTCCCGCAACCGGAAGCTCCTAAAATAGAGACAAATTCTTTATCCTTTACTGCTAAATCGATTATATCAAGAGCCTTCACCGACTTTTCTCCACTCCCGAACACCTTTGTAATGCCAGATATGACTAAGTTATCTTTATCGTTTTCTACACTCATCTTTTTCACCTCACTCAACTCCATGGGAATAATAACTTTGATAACCATTTGAAAAGATAGTCAAAAATCAGACCGATAATTCCAATGGCTAAAATACCGACAAAGATCTGCGATGTATTCAGCATTCGCTGGGACTGAATAATCATATAACCAATACCGGAAGAAGCGCCTACCAGTTCGGCAACAATGATGTAGGTCCATGCCCAGCCGAGTACCATTCTTAAAGAGCTCATAATAGACGGCATACTTGCCGGAAGAATGACGTGCCACAATACTGCTCCTCTGGAAGTTCCAAGCGTATAGGAAACATCAATTAAATCATTCTGGACACTTTTTGTGGCAGCAGCCACCATGAGGATGAGTTGGGGAAAACTGCCCATGAAAATGATTGCTATCTTCTGAGTTTCACTTACGCCGATCCATAGAATAAACAGCGGGATAAACGCTGAGGCCGGCAAGTAGCGGACAAATGACATCAGCGGTTCTAGAAAACCTTCGATGGGCTTATAGGCTCCCAGCATGACACCAAGTGGTACGGCAATGATCGCCGAAAGGAAAAAACCGACCATCACCCGAAAAATGGTAATCCCCATATCATCGGCAAAACCAAGCTGAGTAAACAAATTAATTCCCGCCTGAACGGTTGCAGTAGGCGTCGGTACAAAAATACTGTCGACAAAACCTCCGTAAGTCAGGATACTCCAAACTAATAGGACAAGGACAAACCCGAAGATACCCAGCAGCAGGTATGTTTTTCGCCTGATCTCGATTTTGGGTGTAAATGACATTGAAATCTTGCTCGCCAAACTAACTTTTTTCTCCGATTTTTCATTAACGGACATGAGCAAACCTCCGCGTTATAGCTTTTTGCTGAATCAAGGGGTGATCAGCTCGCCTCTTTTTATAACCTGATCAACGATGTTGACCGCTGTATTGTAAACGAGATATTTATAGCTTGGATACTTCAAAATCAGAAGATCTGCAGACTTGCCCTCTTCAATACTCCCGATTTTATCCGCTCTGTTCAGCGCAGCTGCGCCGTTCAGGGTGAAAGCGGTCAGTGCTTCTTCACCGCTCATTTTCATATAAATGCAAGCCAGGGAAAATATGAGCGGTATGGAATCTGTAAAACAGCTGCCGGGATTGAAATCACTGGCTAAAGCAACCGCGCAGCCATAGTCAATCATTTTTCTCGC
The DNA here is from genome assembly GCF_036598985.1 of Sporolactobacillus sp. KGMB 08714. Lineage (NCBI taxonomy): Bacteria > Bacillati > Bacillota > Bacilli > Caryophanales > Sporolactobacillaceae > Sporolactobacillus > Sporolactobacillus sp. KGMB 08714. The sequence continues at coordinate 59,984 of NZ_JAUUBW010000003.1, read as the reverse complement.
AGACGCATAACGTTTGTTCAGACAAAATGCAGTTGCGGGCAGAAGTGTGGCTACAATATGTTTTTCCGCAAGCCGGACAATTCCTTCATCCGATGCTTCAAGCAAATGATCAGCCGATGCGGCTCCAAGTTCTGCTGCCAGCTCTGCACCCCCAAGTTGTTCGATCTCATCAGCATGGATTTTCAAATCAAGCCCCATATCCCTGGCTGCCGACAACAAACGTCTGGAATGATCAATTGAAATCACACCTTTTTCACAAAATGTATCACAGAACTCGGCAAGATTTTGATCAGAAACCTGTGGAAGAACCTCTGAAATAATGAAGTCAATATACTCGCTGCTATGCCCTTTAAACTCTGGTGGAACCGCATGAGCTCCGAGAAATGTCGGCACGACGTCTACGGAATGTTTCTCATTTAATTTTTTCATAACTTTAAGTTGTCTGATTTCTGTTTCCAGATCCAGTCCGTAGCCGCTTTTTCCTTCAACTGTCGTTACACCGAATGACAGCATGGAATTTAACCGCTGGATTCCCGACTGAAACAATTCGTCAAATGAACTCTTTCTTGTTGCTTTCACTGTATTTTCAATTCCGCCCTTTGCCTTCATAATTTCCATGTAACTCTTTCCACTCAGTCTCATGAAGAATTCTTCAGGACGGTATCCACCAAATATAAAATGAGTATGTGAATCGACAAAGCCCGGGACCAGGCTTCTTCCGGCTGCATCAATGACCTTATGCTGGGGTTTATGATAATTTTTGAGAATCTCTCCAGTTGTACCAACGGCCTTAATTAGCCCCTCTTCAATGACGACTGCTCCATCGTGAATCACTTTCAAATGATTCATTTTTTCTCCATAAACAGCCGTCTTACCTTCGGGTGTCGCCAGTTCAGCGGCATGCAGAATCATCAGTTTAGTCATTGACATCACTCTTTGAAAAACTCCCACCGGCAAACAGACGATCATTAACAAGATAAGGAATAGTCAGCTGATTTTCTCCTTCATACTTTTGATTAAACACCAGCGCCGTCTCAATAGAGTGTCCATTTCTAGCCCAGCTTCTTCTGGCGACACCGCCGATAACATCCCAAAGTATCCCTTTTCTAATAATTTCATCCACTCGTTCGCTTCCGTCAAGGACGAGCCCGAACCCACCATTGATGGCTTTCCCGATGCCTACACCGCCTCCATTATGCAGGGTCACAAGGCTCATTCCCCGTGCAGCGTTTCCTGCATAACACTGAACGGCCATATCTGCCATCACATTACTGCCGTCTCTGATGTTCGCCGTTTCCCGGAAAGGAGAATCCGTCCCGCTGACGTCGTGATGATCCCGGCCGAGCATAACCGGCCCAATTTCTTTGTTCCGAACCATCTCGTTGAATTTCAGAGCGATATTGATACGGCCTTCCGCATCCTGGTACAGAATTCTGGCTTTTGTACCAACGACAAGTTGATTCTTCTCAGCATCCCGGATCCAGTTGTAATTGTCTCGATCCTGATATCTTCTTTCAGGATCAATGCAGCTCATTGCTGCGATATCTGTCTTGTGCAGATCTGAATCTTTTCCGCTGAGGCAGACCCATCTGAACGGGCCGTAGCCGTAATCAAATAATTGCGGGCCCATAATGTCTTCGACATAAGATGGCAGTGTAAAACCATCCTTTTCATCAATTCCGTTTTTGGATATTTCTTTAACTCCGGCATCATACACAGCCTTTAGGAATGAGTTGCCGTAATCAAAGAAATAGGTTCCCTTATCAGTTAATGCTTTGATTAACTGATAGTGATGAACGAGACTCTTATCAACCAATTTTCGGTAACGATCACGGTCCTGATGAAGCAGCCTGGTTCTTTCCGCAAACGTAACTCCTTGAGGACAATAGCCGCCGTCATAGGCCGCGTGACAAGATGTCTGGTCTGAAAGCAGATCTACCTTGATATCATGCTTTACGATATATTCCAGCAGATCAACGACGTTGCCATCATAAGCAATTGAAATTGTTTCTTTGTTGTCAAGGTGTTTCCGGGCGATTTTAAATACTTGATCCAGGTTGTCCGATGAAGCACCGACCCAGCCCTGTTTCAGGCGAGTTTCAATCCGCGATTTGTCGACTTCCGCAATAATACCGACACCATTGGCGATTTCAACAGCTTTCGTCTGTGCGCCGCTCATGCCGCCAAGACCGGAGCTGACAAAAAGATGTCCTGCAAGATCCTTGTCATTCGGAATGCCAAGTTTCAACCTTCCGGCGTTCAGCAAAGTATTATAAGTCCCGTGCACAATTCCCTGAGGACCGATATACATCCACCCTCCTGCCGTCATCTGTCCGTAATTGGCGACACCCATCTGCTCAGCAACTTCCCAGTCATCCATATTGTCGAACATTCCGACCATCAGCGCATTTGTAATCATTACACGGGGTGCATCTTTTTTTGTTTTAAACACGCCGAGAGGATGACCGGATTCAATGACCAGCGTCTGATCCGCTTCAAGTATTTCCAGGTACTTCTTAATCAGCCGATACTGCATCCAGTTTTGGCATACACTTCCTGTTTCTCCATAAGTCACCAGTTCATAAGGATAAAGGGCGACATCAAAGTCCAGATTGTTATCAATCATAACCTGGAAGGCCTTACCTTCGACACATTCGCCTTTATATTCATTAATCGGTTTTCCGTAAATTCTTCCTTCCGGGCGGAAGCGGTAACCGTAAATCCGCCCCCTCGTTTTCAGTTCATTCAAAAACTCGGGCAGTAATTTTTCATGATATTTTTCAGGAATATATCTTAAAGCATTTCTTAACGCAATCTCCGTTTGTTTTTTATTCAAAGAATATCCTCTGTCCGGCGCACGGCGTATTCCTTTGACAAATGCAGGCATATCGGGCAATTCGTCGTCCAGTGTCACCGACATGGACTCCAATATCTTTTGGTTAACGTTCATATAATGACCTCCCAAATAAATAAAAGGGTTCCGCCGCCCATACCCCAGAGCCGGGCAAGCGGAACTTGAATGTTCAGATTTCTCCGGCGTTCAAGACAATGAGTGAAGAGCCGGCCAAACGTCAGCTGATTGGTCGATTATTGATTAACAAAGCTTCCATTGACTAAATCTGTTGCCTTAGGTTGTTTCTTGATCAATCCGACTTTTTTCCAGAAGCTAGCCGCTTTATCTGTTACATCATAAATCTGACCCGGATCTGACTTTGTTCCAAAATATTTTTCGTTACCCGCTTGATCATAGAACGTAACATCCGGTTCTTCTGCTTTAAAATCGCTGACCGTCTGTCCCATGCTCTTTGCCATGATTTTATCTGCATCATCCGGATTCTTCTTAGCATAATCCAGCGCTTCATACCAAGCATCAACAATTCCCTGAACGAGTTTCGGATTCTGATCAACAAAGTCCTTACGGAGGCCGAGCGAATCGACGATTAATCCAGGCGTTTTATCGCTGGAAAGAAGAACGTGTCCAAAGGAAGTCTTTTCAGCTTTGGTCAGCCATGGCTGCCACGTTACGGCAGCGTCCACTTTGCCGCCGACGAATGCCGCTCCGGCATCGCCTGCACTCATGTTAACAACACTCACATCATTTAGGCTCATACCTTTTTGATCCAACATGTACATAAACCAGAAATAACTTGCTCCGCCGCTGGTATCTATAGCGACTCTCTTTCCTTTAAGATCCTGGAAGGTCTTAATATTTTTTTTGGCAACAATTCCGTCACCGCCACTTGATGTGTCAAGCGCCAGGACCTGATAAACTGGAATATTAGCCGCTGCAGTCATAACATGGGTATCAACTGTTGTCATAAAGCCCTGGATACGACTGGCAGCCATGGCTGTACGTCTGTCAGACGCACTTTGGATCGTTTGAAGCTGAACGTTTACACCATGTTTCTTGAAAAATCCCTTCTGCTCAGCCAAATACATAGGAGCAAACCCGATCCATGAAGAGATGCCCAGCTTAACGGCACCTTTATACGTATTTTTTGCACTGCTGCTACCGCTGCCTTGATTTGAAGCACATCCTGAAAGCAGGAGTGTCAGTATGACAATGCCGGCAAGTAAAAGAGTCCATAGCTTTTTCAATTATGTAATACCTCCCAAATGAAAATTCATTTTATTTGAATCAATAAACAGCATCTTCTGAAATTTTTCCTTGTAATATTTTCACAACATTGTTTGCTGCCCGCATCTTCAAGGTAGATAACGATTCCGTTGATAAATAGGAAACATGAGGAGTGACGAATATGCCGGGAACATTAAAGATGGCTTCATTACCCGCAGGAGGTTCATTGGCAATGACATCGAGCATTGCACCGGCTATGACTTTCATACGGACAGCATCCATAAGATCCGCTTCATTTATGACCCTTCCGCGGGAAGTATTGATGACATATGCAGTTTTCTTCATTTTCCCAAATTCCTTCATAGAAATGAGTGAATCGACACTTTTGTCATACTTGACATGAATCGTCACAAAATCGGCCGCAGCGAGCCCTTCATCTAGACCTACTTTTTTGATGCCGTATGTTCCCTCATCGTTGCCGTTAAGGTTGGGATCACAAACCAGGACATTCATTCTCATTAATTTCGCCTTCCTGGCTACGGTTTTCCCTATTCTTCCAAATCCGATAATCAATAAGGTCGAAGATTGAATCCTTGGATTAAGATCTTTTGCCGCCTGGGCACCCCATAGTCCCTTATCTGCCACATCGAAATAGAATGCTAGGTTCTTATTAAAGAAATAGATTGCTGAAATCACATAATCTGAGACATCTTCAGTACAATACCCAGGGACAAATGTGACGGTAATATTTTGGGCCTTGGCTGCTTCGATATCTATCCGGTCATAACCACCCCCATAAACAGCGATGATTTTACATCTTGTCAGTTTCTGAATGGACGCCTGTGTTAATCTGATATAGACTTGGCAAAGGATTGCATCGGCATCTTTCCCAAATAACTCCAAATCCTTTTGATAATCATTTCCTGAATATCTGATTTCACAGTCTGGAAAGGTATTTTTTAATATCTCCTCCTCAGCGCAATAATCCGACCATTCTTCATCAATAATCCAAATTAACGGTTTCAAACCATCACTCCCCTGTATATCTGCTGAGCCTTGATGAAAGACCATCACTCATGGATTGATCGTTAATGAGCCATGATCGGCGTCAAGCAGCACGTGATCACCATTTTTTATTTGTTCATAAAATTTTTCATCGACTTGATCCACTACCGGCAGTTCCATAATGATTGAGCTAGCCACAAGCACGGTATCCGGATATTTGATGATCAGAGCTTTGGGTCCTTTCCCGCTCATTTTCAGTTGATACATACCATCAGCCTGGACAACCGAGCTTCCCTTTCCACTAGGAAAAACAAGAATTTTCCCGGCGATGGACTGCCCTTCCAGACTATGATTTTTTTCAATGACAACGCCGGTTTTCGGTTCAACCAAGTAAAAACACAGATCATCAGATGACAGCAGCACATCCCCTTCAATAATTCCTTCGGAAACCTTGTGACAAACAAATTTTTTCTCCATCAGATTTCACCTCTCATAGCGGCATCGATGCATTCATCAACATTCCGGATGACAAACTGCATATTTCTTCTTTTTGTGTAATAAGCGCATTTGGGTGAATCCGTAACACCTTTCTTCCCATAAAGGAATTCCCAGCACGGCTGATCCATACAGGTATCATCAACAATGTCCCCGCCTGCTGCCTGCAGGATTTCAAGATAGCCCATCCGACTGGCTAGTTCTTTTGTCAGAGAAGAAGTCATGATCCAAAGTTTAACTTTAAGTTTTTTTCCTTTGACAAGTTTGGAAATATGAGCGACCTGATTGATGTTAAAATGCGGACAACCAAATAAAGCAAAATCTATTTTTCCACCCGGATCAGTAATATCCTCATGGACTTTTTCCAAATCTTCCTCGCTGATCGTGATTACGTACTCGGGATCTCCGCCTTGAAAAGCATCATTAATGGTTTTTGCCTCCGGAGTGACACCGACGATATGGTACATCGGAACGTTGCCCGCCGTATTTAACTGAGCGCCAAGATTCATCAAGGCAGCCGCTGAGGGGTTGGTCGGTACATTAACAAAAACCGGAGTTTTAAATTTGAGTTTTTTAGGAACTGCATACCCGAGCAGCTGATAATCAAAATCACTTTTGATTTTCGCCTGCACATCAACAAGCACCTGCCCCTTACGATTTTCGTCCAGCAGGAATCCATACAGCGGCGTTCTCCCTGTAATAGCTGCACAAAGTGCGCTTTGCGCCGACTCGCGGTTCGTACGCGCACCATATACTGAATTGATAAATGGTGTGGCGCTGGACTCTGAATAGGCTGTAATCTCACCGAACCTCGGTACATTTTTTTCAAGATACGGAGTGCAGTCAAAGGTCAATGTTGCCCCAACATCTTTATAAGCCTTCCTTGTTCGCCGTATCATTTCTTCATCTTTTTTTGAAATCGTTGTGATGCACTGAAAATATTCAAGATTAAATCCTGGATTAACAGTCGGAGAAACTCGGCATTTAGCACCGGCACTGACCATTTTCTCAACAAACCAGAGATCTGCTTCCTGGTTGCTTAAAGCGACATGTGTCCGGCTGACCGGAACCATCCGCTGAGCATTGAACACGTCGCCCAATGCCACCTGGATCTTCATCGCAATCTGTACTCCCTTTCCGTAGTTTCCGTCCAGCATTTCCTGCTCTTCCAGGCTTAGTTCCATCTTCACCACTCCCCTTTATTTTTTCACAAACCCTTTTCAAGTCCATTCATTAGATTTTCGACTTTTTCAACTATCCTGTGCTCCGGTACAGTAAGAATTTTTCCTTTCTTTACGGTTACTTTTCCATCAACAACGACATAATCAATGGCATTCGGTTGCATTGAATACACAATATTGGGAAGAATCTGTTCATAATTTTGAGTAATCGGCTGCATAGATAGATCTTTACTGTTTAAAGCGACAAAGTCGGCTTTATATCCGGCCTGCAGTTTTCCAATCGGAAGCTGCAGAATCTCTCCTCCATTCACGGTTCCCATATCGAAAACCTGTTTGTAGTTTACTGCAAGTGAATTCAATGTGTTTACTTTCTGAAGCATCGCGCACATCCGCATTTCTTCAAACACACTAATCCGATTATTGCTGCATGCACCGTCTGAGCCTAACCCAATGTTCACTCTTTTTTTCTGAAGAGCCGGAATATCTGTCACACCGTCCGCAAGAAACATGTTGCTGGATGGACAATAAACAAGTTTTGATTGAGTTTTACCCATCAACTCTTTCTCATTTTCATTAAGCCAGACGCAATGGATGGCCACCATGCGGTGATCATCCATGACACCTAATTTCTTCAGCAATTCGACGGGCCGCAGATTATGTTCTCTGAGGACTTGATCAACTTCAAACGGTTCTTCCGCGACATGAATATGAAAATGAGTGTCAAGTTCCTGAGCCAGCCTATGACCTGCTTTGACCATTTCAACTGAAGCAGCATGCAGACTGTGCGGAGCAGGAACGATCGTCGTCATATCGTCGGCTGCATATTTTTCAGCCAGATACTTGACGTTCTGCGCTGCATCCTCAACGGTTTCGATATAACCGGAAGGAGCACCGTTCCAATCATACATTGTCCTCGCCAGAACGAGCCGGATTCCTACATCTTTGGCAGCCTGTATAATCGCTTCATCGCTGTCGACGCCTTCATTGTGGACATAGAAATAATCGCAGACCGTCGTAACGCCATATTTCATCATTTCCCCAAATGCAAAAACTGCTCCGGTGTATACATTTTTGGCTTTCAGATAAGGAGAATATTTATATAGCGACTGATCACGCCATTCCAAAAACGGTTTATCAACGGCTAATCCTCTCAATAGACTTTGGAAGGAATGATTATGGGCGTTCACAGTACCGGGAATGATGACTTCATCGGGCCAGTCAATCGTTTCAGCTTCCGGATATTTTTTCTCCAGTTCCGCCAATAAACCGACTTCCCTGATCATTCCCCGAGCAGTTACAATCCCTTGATGTTCTGCAAATCTACCATCGATATAAAGGAGAAAAGGTTTGTATAATTTTTGAACCATCAGTCAAGCTCCTTATCTAAAGCAAGTACTGTCTGTAACAGGACATTCCCTGCTTTTACAATATCCTCTAAATCTGTCTTTTCTTCCGGACAATGGCTCTTCCCGTCGATGCTGGGTACAAAAAGCATCCCTGTTTTTGCAATAGGAACCATATGTACCGCATCATGTCCCGCCATACTCGGAAGCGAAAGAAACGGTTCATTCATAGACCCAATAACTTTTTTCAGGGTCTTCTGGATGTCTGAATCCATAGGCACCGACTTCTGATCCAGAATGATTCTTCTTTCGATTTGGACATCACGCTCCTTTTCAATCGAATCGATATATTGGGAAAGCCGGTTAACGATCTGATGCAAAATTCCTTTATCAGACGTTCTGATCTCAACAATCAGTTCCACTTGACCCGGAATAATGTTGGCGGAATTAGGAAACACATCAAAATGTCCGACTGTTCCGACGACATCGTTTCGATTAACATCTACTATTATTTTTTCAAGAGCAAGGCTAAGTTCAGCACCGGTCAGCAGTGCATCATGCCGATATTTCATTAATGTCGTTCCAGAATGGTTGGCTTCCCCGAAAATTTTGATCTTCTCGCGATAAATACCGGTTATACTTGTAACAACAGCAAGTGATCGGCCACTGTCACACAAATTTCTTCCTTGCTCAATGTGACATTCCAGAAAAACTCTTAGATCATTTGGTTTTAAGATACGTTCATCAAGCAGTTCCACATCACCTCCCAAACGTTTGAGTGTGTCGGTCAGATTTTCTTTGGTTACTCCATTTGTTACATGGGCCAAATCTTTTTTTTTCAGTACACCTGTAATTGACCGGCTTCCAAGTGTCGAAATGTTAAATGGATTCGGCTCTTCAGCGGAAAATGAAACAATTCTCATCGGGTGACGCAGAGGATACTTCTCCTCTCTTAATTTCTGTATAATTTCTGTTGCCAGAAGTACGCCGACGGCTCCATCATATTTGCCGCCGTTGGCAACTGCATCATGATGCGAACCGATTGCGATAGGGCTCAGATCTTCAGTTCCACCTGCCTCAGCCCACAAATTCGCGGCTGGATCAACCCATACTTTTGAATGCAGCGTATTCGCCCACGTTTTTTTGAGCCATTCTCTTGTGCGAAGATCTTCGATACTTCCGAGTGAACGATCAATGCCTCCATTTTTATTTATGCCGAAAGTGGCCATTTTTTTCAGCCGCTCATCGAGCCTCTTTCTGTTCACCCGAATTGAACTTATACTTCTATTCTGATAATTTTCCACTTCTCAGAACCCTCGTTTCAATACATAATTTAATATTATGTATATATTCCGATTTTTTTGGTTAAAGCAGCACCCACGTCAAAAAAAGAAGGTGATGCGCTTATCCCACAATAATATTTCTAATCTTTCCGGAAACATTTTTTGAAAACAAATGGATACATTCATTCATTCCTAGCGTTGTCTGAATGATGTGGCCGCATCTTATAATAAGTTTGATGGATTCGATCCAGTTCTTCGAGTTTGCTCATTCTTTTTTCCAGTCCCTCAGTTTCTCTGGCAACATCCCGTAACAACAAATTGAGAAAGAGGATCGGTGTACTGTATATATCAAAAATTGAAGAGGTTGTAATCGGCACACTGACTACCGGATCAGCCACGCTGAATACCGGAGATGTCACACTGTCAGTAATCGCTGAGATGGAAAAATTTTTTTGGTGAAGTTCGTTTAATTTATGTAACAATATATTGGGATATCTCGGAAAAACAATCGTTACTATATGCACATCAGCGGGATCAAGCAATTCTAAAGTTTCCCATTCCGGACTGTTTGGAGTAACTCGAATAATGTCATTTCTTATTTTATTCAGAATATAATAAGTATAAGATAATAAGGTTGCCGACATTCTCGCCGAAATAAGCACCAAACGCTTTGCTGAAACAATATTTTCAACCAGTTTCCGATAATCAGATTGATTCAAAATGCTCTCTAACTCATCAATGTTTTCACGCTCCATTTTTAATATATTTATGATGCTTTTGTTTGATTTAGCCGTGAACTGCAATCTTTGCGGGGCTGTAATTTCTTTTCTGACAAATTGCTGAAGGTTATGCAAAAAATCGTTATAACCTTTGTAACCAAGTGCAATGCAAAATCTCGAAACACTGCCCTGGCTGACATCGGCCTGTGCTGCTACTTCAGATGCAGTCATAAAAATTATATGTTTGTATCCCTTCTCAAAATAAAGAGCAAGTTTCTCATACGTTGGGGATTCCTGAGACACAATAGCTATTTTTTCTTTGAGATCATCCAGCTTACCTATATCTGTTTTGTAGTTCAATTATGTCACCACACCTAAATATAAATATTAGAATAATCAATAATTAATGGATTCATTCAATATAAAGTATATATAAATAATTATATTCATGCCGTACAGAAAGTCAATCTAATAATTTAGATTTTATTATATATTATTAAATTTTCGCTTTTTTACTGGCTTTAAGGTATTGGCAAAGTATCGATAGTTAATCATTTAGGATCTACTGGTTGATTAAAAGTCCTTTCTTACCAGTGTCTGGCACCCTTCTGATAGAATCAGTGTATAGGAATCAGCAAGTGGGTGATGGAAAAAATTTTTTTCTTTAGGAAGTTATAGGCACTGTCGATCTCTTTATGCATGGTTCTGGGACACAAATTTAAATGCTATACGTATATTTATTTATCAAGTTTTGTGTCACGCAAGGGGGGAAAATCATTAGTACGGCGGTTTTGAAAAACGTGGGAAAAACGTTGATGCAGACACTGCGAATTAAAAGAAGCAAAAATAAAAAAAAGAAAATCGTCAGCGTGGGTGAAATTGTATGTTTCACTTTTGCACTTTTATACTGCATTCTCCAAAATTCCGCCCTGTTTTTTGCGCCCTATCTAAAAACCAGCTATCTGCTGATCTGCATGATCATCTTTGCAATGCTCAAGATTTTTTTTCAAAGATATGATATTAAAATTCTTGTTTTCCTTAGCGTCTCGGCTGCTTTTGCCGGCTTGATCTCCTATCATGCACAGGACCCAATGCCGTTAGTCATCGTTGTGCTGATATTTTTATTGCACGATGTCCGATGGAAAACGACCGCAAGAACAGCATTCTTTACTTTGACTGCTTCGATAATGATGCTTTACATCGGTTCTCACTTCGGATGGATACCTAATTATAAAGAAATCAGAGATGGAGCTGTGCGCCATGCATTCGGCATGACACAGGCGACGGTGATGTCCGATCTTATTTTCCTTGCTGCAGCGGCTTATGTGTATTTAAAAAAGAAATTAGGTGCTTTTTCTGTCATAGGACTGGGCCTTGCGGCTGCCATTGTTTTTCACTATATGAATGCACGGAATGATACACTGGGCATTGTTCTATTGACGGCTGCACCTTTCCTTATTAAAATTCCGCACATCGGGCCGATGAAGACATTCGGTAAATTATTTATGCCGATCTCATACCCGCTCTTTGCCTTCACAGCGCTTACGATAACCAAGATGTATGCCTACAACAAGGGCATGATCGGAAACATCCATCTCGATCAACTATTAACGGGCCGCCTGCAGCTCGGGTATACGGCCTTTCAGCGTTATCCGATCACCTGGTTTGGCCAGCATGTGATAGAAACAGGGGGCGGAAGAGCAGGTCCCATTGCTTCAATCCATAATTATTTCTATATTGACTCGTCCTATTTGCACATACTGTTCAAGTTCGGTATCGTTTTCACAGTCTTATTTCTGCTCTGGATCTGTTTGCGGATATATCGGCTGATTGCCGCAAAAAACTATTTGCCGGCAATCATCGTGACCCTTGTCGGTCTGGAGACAATGTGGGAAGCGAACCTGTTCTCTCCGCTGAATTTTACCCTGTTCATGCTTGCGGCAAATTTCAGAAACGAAAAAGCAGATCAGCAAATTCCCCGTATAGAGAGATAAAACCGCTCATGTAGATGCAGGTATAAACGGCTGGCTTGAGAAAAAGCTAACTGGGGCGCTGGAAGACGGCGCACAGAGACCGCAATGAGTATCACTAACGTTTCCCGGTCGCCGGCCACGATACCTGTATTTAACGAAGGGGGTTCAATGTTTTTTATTCTTTGTGCAGGAATTTTCGATAACCCGCTCCGGGCTGGGACATTTTCTTTTATTCCTCAAAGAAGAGCTGTTAAAATATCGACAGAACACTTTTAAAGTACTATGAGAACCGGTTCACTGCACTGTCCCTTGATGGCCGAGGATTGACAGTTGCCCGGGGACGCCGACATCCAAATAGCGGCATAATATGCGACAGGCTGGGCGGCAATCGCATCGCTGCCGATTATGGCAGCCGGTTTCTGCCCTTTTGCGGCGATACGGTGAAGATTACAAAATGGGTGGATGCCCCGGGCAGAACAAAGGAGCCTTCAAGAGGGTGCTGAATGGGGCAAAAGGCAGGTATGGAGGGCCCTTTCGTTGCCAATGAAGCCTATTTTTTGTTATAAATCGTTCATTTGACGCCATCATTTTTTTGTCTGTACTGCTCTATAATCTTTCTGGATTCATTTAATTCCTTGATCACCCGGTACGGCTTGCTAATGACTCGAAACGGCAGTTTTCTGAGAAAGGCACTGAGATCCTGCCTGTATTCCTGCGTGATTCTTGTCGGTTTGGTTGCGATTTTTTGGTACAATTCCTTATAAAATTCCTTCACGACATCGATCTCCATGTTTATGGCCTGATGACACTGTTCGCATTCTATTTGAGCAATTTGATCATTAATGTAGACTATTTTATGGGCTGTTTCACGATCGCAATTCGTACAGAATAAATCAGCTTCCACTTCGTGCTTTTTCATCCTGATTTTCCTCCCTGACTCAGCAGTTTGATGGATCGCGGCCATTTTTTTGTTTTTCTTAATAAAAAGCATCCTCCTTCAGTAACACGATAAACGGCTTGATCCTTATAAGTTATTTTAACACGACGTTACACTCATTTCCTTCTTCACCTGTTCCAAAAAACCGCGGGTTCCCGCTCAGCCTTTCTTCCGGATAATATGCGCATTGACTCGGTTTGTCTTCCGTCAGGATTTCCGAAACTGATACAGAAAAAATTTCTATCAGTGCTCGTCCCCTGAAAAGTTCGATTATCCCGGATTGCCGGGAATGATCACAGGCCGCATCAGTATTTTTTCACTGAACGGATTATTTTCATTGGTATCATTATGCTGCTATTTCAGAAAAAATACCCTAACATCGGGATCTTCCGATAGCCTGATATACGGAAATGCAAAGCGATTCTCCCACGGCCAATGCTGCGCTTTTTCCGGCAAAAAAGTGAATAGCGTCCGATTAGAGGGCGCCCTTCCAATTGCTATAGAATTAATTATTATTTTCATTAACATTCACCGGTAAGAAGGAGGCTCATCTATTGAAGTTATTTTCTTTCCGGCAATCAGCATAGCATATTCATAGAGTTGAGGAGGGAATAAGGCAAATCCATTAACATCCAGCAAAGTAATGGCACAGAATTCCCGTTCTTTCCATCAGCTAAATACTGATGATCAGCAAAAGGCCGCGATAGGCCGGTCTGCGATCTATCCATGCGAATCGCGGTTGATCTTGATCTAACGGGATAATGAGTAAATCGAAGGATCGATTTTTTTACGCTTTCCTCCGTCCTTTTGCATGGCATAGAGAAAAAAAGATTGTGCCACAATATCGGGGTCTCTGCTTCTTATGAGGTATTATATCCGCTTGCAACGCGTGAAGAGTGTAGCGTCCGGAAATCTCTGATTCATCTTTACAGCGATTTCTCCAATCCGCCTGTTTCTGAGGGCGCGCCTTCTTCTCCAGTCTTGAATTACCGAAAGATCTATAAGGCGGCTTTTCTTTTCCCTCTGATGGAGCCGCCAAATGTTTTCTTAATGAAGCTCTTGCTTTATGTGATCAAATGGTGACGGTTTCTCTTTCTCCGATATCAAAAATATGAGGATTATGAATGATGATTTTCTGATTCTGAATGGTGACGGCATGATCCCTCCTCAGCCTGCTCAAAACGTGGCTGACCGTTTCACGCGTCGTGCCTGATAGTCCTGCTAAATCCACAGTGGATAAGTGAAAAGGCAGGGTGATCTCACAGCCGTCCTGCCTGCCCAGATCAATCACCAGATAGCGCAAAGCGTGGATGACCCGCTCGCTTGCACTGGAAACGGTGATCGTCTGCAGCCGTTTTTCGTGCAGTTCCAATATCCGCGACAATTGATGGATAAGCTCGACCATTGCCCGGGAATGTCCGACGACGAACGCCTCAAAAACGGATGTCGGAATATAAAAAAGCGAAACATCGGCCGCAACGATCGCTGAGTAATGATAATTTATATCCGACAGCATCCCGCCGTACGGAAAAAGGCTGTATGGCTTGACATAGTCCGTGTACATTAAGGTTGCTTTTGTATTCGTGCGTTCATACTTGACGTAACCGCTGAGTAAAAAATAGATTCGGTCACGCGGATCCCCTTCAATAAAAAGCATCTGCCCTTTACTATAATGACGCAAATAAATAGAGGAATAAATCGAAGCCAGCTCCTCATCGGAATAATCGGAGAAGATAAAAAACTTTGATAAAAGCTGCCTTGCCTTTTCTTTATCCATGGCTGCTCCCTCCTAATAAAGCGTTTTCTTCCCTACTTTTATCGTAGTTTAGTGGGTCGGTTATTTCAATGAAACAGGAGAAATTTATGTAAAAAAGTGATCTCTCGCAAAACAGAGACCACTTCTTAAAGTGCCTGAGAAAAACCGTAGGCAGATAGGCATGCCGAGACCGCAGCGGATCCATTTTCAAAAAACCGATGACCGCCATAATATTTCCCGGAAAAGCGGGTCAAGGGTTCCAATCCGCCTCTTCGGGAAACATACAGGAGCAGCCGCCGCTAATAAAATCTCCGGGAATCGGACCCAAGACTTCAGACTGTCACTCACCTCTTCGAAAACGCATCAATAATCATTGAGTGTCATGACTCTTACGGCGGAGGGGCAGAGAATCCGCAGCGCCTTTTCCCCGGCTGCAGCAGAATGATCATTCTGCTTAATCGGCGTAAATGACCGTGCCGGCCGGCCCGCCGGCCAATGCTTCCTGAGCATGATCCAGTGAGGTAATGATCGCCCGGCGGCCTGATCGGGCCTGGACAAAAGAGATGGCGGCTTTGATTTTCGGCAGCATGCTGCCCTCCGCAAAATGGTTCTCGGCGATATAGCGGCGCAGCCTGCTCACCGAAACGGTGTCCAGTTTTTTTTGCTGCGGAGTATTAAAATAAATATAAACACTGTCCACCGCGGTCAGAAGCAGCAAAATGTCGGCGTCGATTCCTTCCGCCAGTTTTTGAGCGCCGAAATCTTTATCGATGACGGCTTCGACACCTTTGTAACCATTCGTTCCCTGAATCACCGGAACGCCGCCGCCGCCGACCGCGACGACTACATAGCCGGTATTCATTAAATCCCGAATCGCCTGATATTCAACAATCTCGTTTGGATAGGGAGAAGCAATCACACGCCGGTAACCCCTTCCGGCATCTTCCTTAAAGAGAATGTGCTCGTCCGCCATCATTTTCTTCGCTTCTTCTTCACTGTAAAAAGGACCGATCGGTTTGACCGGATGAACGAACGCCTGATCATTCGCGGATACAAGCGAGCGCGTCAGGATATTGACCGTTTTTTTGGAAATGTTTTCCTTTGCAAAAGCATTATCCAAGGCGTTCACCATCCAATAGCCGATCATTCCCTGGCTCATCGCTCCGCACGTATCGATCGGCATCGGGGGCGTCTTTCTCGAATCCGCCGCTTTTTGTTGCAATAATATATTGCCGACCTGAGGTCCGTTTCCGTGTGTAATGGCAATCTTATAGCCGTTTTTTGTGATTTGCACTAATTGTTCCGCCGTATGGGCGATCGCTTTCTGCTGCGCTTTCGCTGTGGCGTCGTTATTGGTCTCAATTGCATTGCCGCCCAGAGCAATGACCACTTTTTTCTCTTCAGTCATGATTTATTCCCCCAATTCTCAAAGCCGGCGACCGGTTTGTTATAACGTGATGACACCCAATATCAAGTCGATGATCGCCCAAATCGCCATCACCGAAATAAACAGAGCAAATACCGCTTCGGGTTTTGTGAAAAGAGGCGTTTGATGATTCTCTTTTTGTGCCCGCCAGTAAACGAAGATGCCGACCGCATACAAAATGGTTGTCAGCAGCAGGAATTTCATGCCTGCTCCGTAGATCAGCCAGGCCGAATAAACACTGGCCACTATGCCGATCACCATATCCCTAATCCGTATGCCCCTGCGGAGATCCTGATATCCGTCATTCGAAATCGCCAGTTTCACCTGATAGAGCGCAGAGAACAGATACGGAATCAGAATAGCGGAAGTCGCAAGCGAAAAAGCGAAGTTATAGGCCCGGTCCGTCAGAAGCAGGGTTAACAGGAAGACCTGAATCAGTCCGTTTGTCAGCCAGAGCGAATAAACCGGCGCACCATGTTTATTCTCCTTTTTCAGATATGAAGGAAAGACGCCGTCTTTTGCCGCCGCAAACGGAATTTCAGCAGCGAAAATAGTCCAGGAGATCCATGCGCTGAGCACAGAAACGATCAGGCCCAGATTAATAAACGCCGCTCCCCATTTACCGACAATATCTTCAAATACATAGGCCATGGACGGATTTGACAGGCCAGTCAGCTGTCCTTTGCTCATGACACCCAAAGAAAGCAGCGAAATGCAGATATAGCTGAACAACGTTACAATTAAGCCGATAATGGTCGCAATTCCGACATCGCGGCGATTTTTGGCCCGCTCCGAAACAACGACCGCCCCTTCAACGCCAATGAACACCCATAACGTTACAAGCATGGTGCTCGATACTTGATCACGGACGGAACTCCATGAAAACGGGGCGTTATGCAGTCCCCAAAAATCATTCAAAAACAGTTTCGCATGAAAAGCAAAAATAGCAATAATGATAAAGAGAAAGACCGGAACAAGCTTGGCGATCGTTGCCACCAGATTGACAAGAGCCGCGGAATGCACACCTCTTAAAACGAGACAATGCACCGCCCACAGTAAGACGGACGCCCCGATAATGGATGCGAGATTCTGCCCGCCTGAAAAAGTTTTTATGAAGTAGCCGATCGCGCTGAAGACCAGCGTGCCATAGGCCACGTTCCCGAGCCACGCGGAAAGCCAGTATCCCCAGGCACTGTTAAAGCCCATGTACCGTCCGAATCCCGCTTTCGCATAACTATAGATACCGGCATCCAGTTCCGGTTTCTTCATGACCAAATTTTGAAAAACGAGGCCGAGCGCAACAATGCCGATGCCGGTTATGACCCAGCTTATGACGATGGCACCCGCGTTCGCGCCCTGTGCCATATCACTTGGGAGATTAAATGCCCCACCGCCGATCATTGATCCGATTACTAGCGCAATGAGTGAAAGTAAATTTAACTTTTTATCATCTTCCATGATGATATCCCCCTTTGCCGCAGACGGGCATGGGCCGGGGAAAGGAGCGGAAGGCCCTTCCCGCAGGCCGCGCCGATCCGCTATTCATTTTGCAAAGTGGCCAGCATCACAGCTTTAATGGTATGCATCCTGTTTTCTGCCTCATCAAAGACATGTGAATGCGGTCCCTTAAAAATTTCATCCGTCACTTCCATCGCCTTTAACCCGAATTTTTCATAAACCGATCGGCCGATTTCAGTATTCAAATCATGGATCGACGGTAAACAATGAAGAAAAATGTAATTATCTTTACCCGTTTTTTCAATCAGCTGCCGGTTGACTTGATAAGGTTTGAGCAGCCGGATTCTTTCCGCATATTTATCCTCCTCGCCCATAGATACCCATACGTCGGTATAGATCACATCGGCCCCGGCGGCTGCCCGGCCGATATCATCGGTCACCATCACGCTGCCGCCGGATTCTTCGGCATGGGATTTCGCCAGCGACACGATCCGTTCATTCGGAAACAACGATCGCGGGCCGCAGATTCTCATGTCCATGCCGAACTTGCTGGCGCCGATCAGCAGGCTATTGGCCACATTGTTCCGCCCATCTCCGATAAAGAGCAAGGTTACACCCTTTAATTTTCCAAACTGTTCTTTGATCGTTAAAAAGTCCGCTAAAATCTGCGTCGGATGGGATTCGTCGGTCAGTCCGTTCCAGACCGGCACGCCGGAGTAGGCCGCCAGTTGATTGACCGTATCCTGGCTGAATCCCCTGAATTCAATACCGTCGAACATTCTCCCTAATACACGGGCCGTATCTTCCACCGACTCTTTTTTCCCGAATTGAATATCCCCTTTTCCCAGATATTCGGGGTGGGCCCCCAAATCAATGCTTGCCACTGTAAAAGCACAGCGCGTCCGGGTAGAAGGCTTTTCAAACAAAAGAGCGATATTCTTCCCGCTCAAGTCATGATGGGGAATATGCTGATGCTTTTTCCTCTTTAACTCGGCCGCAAGTTCCAGCAAATAAGTCAATTCTTCTCTTGAAAAATCTTCAATTCTTAACAGACTGCGACCCCTCAGGTTTTCCTTAATTCTTTCATTTATTTTTTCCATCTCATATTCCCCCGTTTTTTGTTCAGATATCTTCCCGATAAAGCGGCATGCTCATGCATCTTGGACCCCCGCGTCCCCGCGACAGTTCCGAGCTCGGCACTTCGATCACTTCAATGCCGTGTTCCCGCAAAATTTCATTTGAAACATAATTTCGATCGTAAGTGACCACAACACCGGGAGCAATCGCCAACGTATTGGAACCGTCGTTCCATTGCTCGCGGGCCGATGCGATCTCATCACCGCCGCCGCAGGGAATAAAGTCAATCTCCTGAAGCTTCAGTGCTTCTTTCAGTGTGTTGACCAGACTTGTCCGTCTGGTGATCTTCAGCCCGCCCTTTTCATCACCCTTCTCAATTACGAAAAGATTCATTTCACCCTCCGCACCCAGTGCCGCCGGATGAATGGTAAACTTGTCGCGGTCGACCATTGTAAAGACCGTATCCAGGTGCATGAACGATCTCAGCTTCGGAATTTCAACGGCAATAATTTGTTTCACCTTGTCCTGATTGGCAAATAATTGATGGGCCAGCCGTTCAATCGCCCGCGCCGTAGTCCTTGAGCTGATGCCGATACAGACAGTCTCCGGGCTGATGATTAATTCGTCGCCCCCTTCCATGGAAAATTCAAAGTTTCGATCGGTCCAAATCGGAATCTGATACTCCGAGAACCGCGGATGATAACGGAAAATATATTCTATGAAGATGGATTCCCTTCGCCTTGCCTTCTCTTTCATCCGATTGATGGTAATGCCGTCGCCGATAATAGCCGAAGGATCCCTTGTAAAATAGAGATTGGGCATTGGATCCAGATAGAACGGATAATGACTCTCCGTCATTTCATACAAGTGGGTCGGCTGCGCCTTGACAACTTCTTTTTTTAAAATGCCCGCCATCACTTTATGAACCAGATCCATATTCGGAAGAGAGAGCAGGTAATCGCTCAATATCTGGGAAAACTCATCGACGCACAGATTGCTTTCCCGCAATATCTGACTGACAAATTTCTCGCGAATATCCTTGGTATGCAAAGCTTCAGCCATTAATTTATCCAGGTAAAGGACTTCGACTCCCTGATTCCTAAGCGCTGTAGCAAAGAAATCATGTTCTTTCTGAACGGACGGCAAATAAGGAATGTCATCAAACAATAACCGCTGCAGAATTTCCGGAGTCAGATTTTCGACCTCTTTTCCCGGACGATGCAGCATGACTGTTTTCAACTCGCCGATTTCCGACGTCACATGCACAGGATATTTCATGATCTTTCATCTCCCTTTTGTCTTACAGTTAAAGCATAATCCATTACCATTTTATCTGTAGTGAAAGCGATTACACGATAAAAGTGAAATATTTCACATCATGATCCTTTTAATGAGTATCCCCTCAACTCATGTATCTAGTCGGACCGTAGTGTGAAAGCCATCTTAATTTCTCTGTGAACCGGGTTTTTCCCCCTCTCTCATGCATGCCATGCAAATAGCCGGCCGCTTAGTCAAAAAATAAAAATCAGAAATCATACAGCCTATTCTTTTGCGGTTAAATGGCTTATCCATAGCTCCATTTTCTGATATTGGGTGTTACCCATTTATAAGACAAGGCTTGAGGACTGTTTTAATGACTCAGATTTTTGTACTCATTTCTCAAAAAGTGATTAGATACAGGGGTGCCGCCAAGACCTAAATTATAAAAAATAAAGGAGAAAACATATTATAGATGTCCAATATGTTTTCTCCTTTTTATTCCATTAAAACTCCCTTTAATGGAATCACTCAAATATGGTTTCAGCCTTAAAATTATTTAATTCTTGTTAAACAAACACACCCGTTCATCTTCTCTGAACTTTTAAAGAGCTGCTTTATTTTATATTACAAGGTGAATTGTGAACTATAATTTGTCACCCTGTTATCCTTCCCGGTTTAAATTAAAGTTTCTAACCGATGACATTTCTCTTTTTACAGCTTAAATAAATTCCCATTATTCTCCTGTCCCGTACTCCTTTAAATGCTGCAAATGAATTCCGATATGCCCTATACCAAGAATAATAATTGAGATAATAAGCCAGATCACCTTTCCATAGATACCTAACAGCAGAAATGCCGCTACCGGCAAGCTTGCTCCCGGCACCGGGATTCCTAAGAAACTTCCATAAAAATCTTTTAGAGTATGTTCACTGTTAAAATACCGTATCCAGCAAATTTCATAAATGATCATCAGGATAAAAGATACAATCAGCCACAGGCTCCATAAAGAAAACGGTTTAAGGTCATAATCATTGAAAATTATTGCCACGCAGGAAACCAGCACCTGTCCCACACGTTCTAATCCCAATAAAATCTTATTTTCATTTGAAACGATATCATCATAGCCTGCCGGTTTATACTTTGCCCAGAAAATATTGGGAATGAACAGCATCAATAGATAAATGAAGCCCACATATGAAAATCCAAAATGTCCCAGCATATTACTTCCCTCCCATTACTCCCTTGGAATTTGTTCCGCATGCCCGGTTACTGCGGAAATGCATCATATACTTTTGCTCAAAAAGGATTTATTCAGTGATCATAAAAGATCTCATATTGATGACCAACATGTGAAACGGTTTGGTTCAAATAACATGTCATGATATTGATTTTGCATACTTCATTGGAAGTAAAAAAGGGACATGTCAGACATATCTCTGATGGTTTTTTATTTCACTTTATAAGCAATTGCCTTTTTAGGACATTTATCAGCGCATGTCCCGCATAATATACACTCGTTGTCATCCATACTTTCTCTGCCACATTAAGACTCATAGGGCAGTTCCTATTACAATAGGGCAGTTAATACATGATTTTTATCTGCGTATAACCTGAGCCTTTTAATATGAAGCAGATTTCCAAGTTTTGTCCCTATTACCATAAATGGTGCCAACCTATATCCCTTTAAACGATTTCGAAGACTAAGATTACAGTTTTATCATATACTCTTTCAAACAAATATTAATCTGCCGCGGCAATTTAAATGAAAGCCCTTTCGCTATATTCCCGTCGCTACTCATTTTCTTTAAATATGTTATTCAGGAATATGACCGTGAAATTGGAAAAAGCGCTTTTCTTATTACAGGAAAGCGCCTTTTAGCGGAACAACAAAAAACTTCCATTTAGCTGGCTTAATTGAAGAAGTGAATCATTTTGGTTTTTTCCTTTCTCTTGTTGAAGGGGAACAACTTTGCCGGGTGAGACGGATTCGCTTCGCATGTTCCTGCCGATTCAATCGGCAGTGTTACATTTACCGGACTTGAGTGTAGCCATGCTCTTTAGCGCTTCAGGCTTCCGTCACTTGGTAGCTGTTTCCGACTTTGGTGACGCGATTATGAAAAAGCTGTGCGCCCCTTCCATAGTTGTGGCCGGAAATCGTTTGCCAGACGGCACCGACTGCCAGCTCTTCATTCCCGATATTTATCAACCGATGGGCCGTTCGGCCGGGAATATATAAAACTGCGCCCGGCTTCACTTCAATTAAGCGGCTGCTCCCTTTTAGATTGTCCAGCAGCAGTAATCCGGTTCCCTTAATGCCCCAGTAGTACTCGGCTGTGTCAAATTTATTATGAACATGTCCCTTTGTCATAAAAAATTCATCGCCGACCGTGCCGCAACAGAGATGCGAAATTCCGAAGAATAGTCCTCCCTCCTCTCCCTCTTTCTGCTTGTTTTCCTCCATTTCTACCCAGTACACGGCCTGATCCGGATCCATTCTGTTTAAAGCTGTTCTATCTTTAAAATAATTTCTTAAATCACCGATCGTGGTTGTTGTCCGTTTGAGATGGCTGCCAATCAGTCTTCCGGATTTAAGATCCAGAATTGTATCACTGGACTGTATTTCTATCATTAATTTCACTTCCAAAAGTATTAAGGTTGATAGTTTCTCCATAAATCATTGTGATTCATTGGCTCGGTCACAAAATCAAACAGGTTTCGATTGTCAACGTATTGTTTATAAACAGGGACTCCTTTTTGCAAATTGAAATCTCTGCAGCTGCGCGGTCCCTGTTCCTGTAAACCGGATTTCCGGTAATGATCATTGCGTTGCCAGGTTATTTGATCGGCATGACCGACTATCGGGTAGAATGCAAGGCCTTTATGCGCGCGTATTTCCTTATAGTCAAATGAATAATCGCGGATGCACCACGCACCGAACGTCATCGTGTGATGAATGTCGGCATTAATGGTACAATGAGCCCAGGCGGGAGGCACAATCACGATGTCGCCCCTCTTTGCATGGACGGCAAAGCAGCGTCCCGGATCGTCATGGGCAGTCTCCTGCATATAAACAATTGCTTCGCCGTCCCAAATTTCATAGACCTCCGGAGTGGACGAATCTGAAGATGGGGAGATCGCATGAATATGCCCCTGACTCCGAACGGGTTCTCTTCCGATTTTTCCTTTTGCATAAATCACAGCTCCATACAACAGCATGCGCCGCTTCAGATCATCGCGATCTTTGCTCCGGCCGACATCCATCGCGATAGAGTACAGCACATCAGGTCCCTTGGCAGCAGGATCCATCAGGCTTTTCCTGATATCCTTCAAACGGCGGTACTCCGGCTCGGGGCCGAATGTATTTCTGCCATATTTAAAGGTCATATTGCGATCATCCACCGTAATATCAAATCCCGGATTATAATCCATGGAACTCCCTTCTTTCTACTTGCGCACAAAAGCCTGAATGACCGCAATTTCTTTACCATTCGGCTTTCTATTGCGTATTATAAACCGCTCGATGTTTGCCGGAACAATAAATGTTTCACCATAGTGAATTTCAAACGGTTCAAAATTATTGTCCAAGCTTTCAACGGCTGCCGTATCCCCTTCAACGAGATTTAACATATTCACACTATTGTGGGTTTCGAAAAAGCCGGTCTTTTGGAACCAGTGCCGATGTGTTTCAATGAATTCAAGTTGATGAAGGCCGGTTCTCTCAACTGTTTCCCCTTTCGATTTCTTTAGGGTGACAAATGGATTGACCAGATTTTTTCTTACCCATTCCGTATTGCGGCTCATTTGAATGTTCCGTCCGCCGTCATCCAGATGAATCGGGCGGGGCTTCCCGTCAAGGCCGGTTCTTCCCCAGTCCCACAGCTTAAAGGTGAAGATATAGGGCGTTGCGCTGATTTCCAGGACAACGGTATCGCGGCCTCCGCAATGCACGGTTCCTGCCGGAATTGAATAGTGATCGTGTTTTTTCACCGGAAAACGATTGATGTATTTTTCATCGGGAAATCGTACGGCACCGGTCTGAGCTTTACGAAGATCATTCATCAAATCTTCCTTACGGACGTCATCCTTTAAACCTAAATAGATGGAGGAACGATCTGTAGACTGAAGAATATAATAGCTCTCATCCTGAGTGTAATGCATCCCATATTTATCCTCGATATACTCAGTCAGGGGATGAACCTGCAAACTCAGGTTTCCTCCCCCCATCGTATCAAGATAATCAAATCGAATTGGAAATTCTTCGCCAAAACGGGCATGGACTTCAGGACCCAGAAGCTCGTCAGGAAATTGCTGGACTAAATTAATGGACGGCACTTCAACGCGTACTTCCCCGAAACGCAGGAAAAGGCTGTTTTCTTCCGGGACACCGTCAAACGCCCAACCATAGTTTGGAACTTCCGGGTCCAGGCCATAATGCTCTTTCATCCACTGACCGCCCCATACGCTTGCATCAAAATAAGGAACAACGCGAAAGGGCCGATGGACAACTTCCCGCAGCGCTTCTCTGTAATCGGCTCCCGAGACCATTTTCGGATCGTCGCCGGTATTCGTATCGAGCAGAAAATCAATGCAATCAAATATCTTCATTTTCTGGCGGTCGGCCATCCGCCATTCAAAGAAAAAACCGCGCTTATATTTTCGCAAAATATCCTGATGCCGATTGTTCATTTTCCAATTCGGCATACCGGCACGATAGCGCCGCTGAATTTCCCAGCGGGCCAAATCGCAATAAATCAATAGGTCCGGATCCGGTACTAATACGGATGCTCCTGTACCATAGATAATTGTTAACCCACTAGGCTGATTAAACGATTGCTGAAGGCGGGATAGATCAGGAAAAAATTGTTCCAGACGATAATGCGACAGAATTCCGAAAACACGATCATCTGTTAATGTATCTTTAACTCGTTCACTCATTTGTTCCCCGTCGGCTGCCAGATCATCTGCAAAAATAGCACGGTCAGGATTCAGTTTCGTTATCAGTTCTCGTTCAATTTCTTCATTGTCTACACCTGGATATTCTTCGACAGCAATCGTAACATCTTCACGACCAAATGTACGGACTTTTTCTTTAATCGCTTTTATAATCGACGGATAACCGCGCCAGGCTTCTTTGTAATGCATTATTTTGATCTCTGGTTCTAAATCATATTTTGCCATAGAACAAAACCCCTCAGCAATTCTAATGTAGTAATGTTATAACTTTAGAACATAAAATGGTCATCTGGCACAGCTTTCAAGGTATCCCCCATGTTCATTATGCTGGCTTTGGCGGATTGAATCGCTTTTTGATACGGCGAAGAAGATGACAGTGCTAATTCAAGAACCATTGCCAGATTCATTCCTGTTAAATAAGTCACTTTTTTGTTTAATTTCAAAGCGGTCGAATAGCCGTTTGTTCCGGGTGATCCGGACGGAATATCAGAAACTAATAGAATATCGTCGGCTTCCGGGATCTCGTTCATCATCTGTGTAAAATTTTTTTTGAAGTTTTCAAGTCCGTCCGATTTCATACTCAGTACAAGAATATTGTCTTGCCTGCCTGCAATAAACTCGATCGCTTTCTTCATTCCTTCGGCCAGTCCGTCATGACCGACCAATACTATTTTCTTTGCCATACTCTTCTCCTCAGATTGTTGCTTTTATAATATATTCCACGCCGACGCCGGCAAAAGCCAGGATAAAATAGATGATAATCAATTTGATCGGTGAAACGTGCTTCTTCGACATGAAATACCATGAAATCAGAATCAATAACAGTGGAGCCAGGCTTGGAAAAATGTTGTCCAATATCTGCTGAATGTCCAGTGTCGAATGGGCCATATTGATTTTAATCGGAAGCGGTAATTTTACATAAGTCGCAGCAACCCCGCCGGTAACAATCGTGCCCAGTACCGTTATTGCCTGAGTTACGTTTTGAGCCATTTCGCCTACAAAAAGATTCACCGCATCTGCACCTAATTCATATCCCTTGTAGAATAAATAACGAGAACCCAGCACAATAATCAGGTTATAAGCAACCATGTAAAATAAGGGGCCTAGAATATTTCCTCCTGCTCCCAGACCCATGCCGATTGAAAGAAGAATCGGTATTAACATGCCTGGAATCATTGAATCGCCAATTCCCGCCAGCGGGCCCATTAAACCGACTTTCAGACTCGTAATAAAATCATCGGTAACACCTTCCGCACCCAACGCTCTCTGTTCTTCCAGTCCGACGGTCATTCCATTGACAATGGCACCCAGCTGAGGCTCGGTATTATAAAAAACGGAATGCCGCTCCAAAGCCTCTTTCAATTTATCCGGATCTTTTCCGTACAGTTTTTTCAAAACCGGTTCCATTGCGTAGGCAAAACCAAACGCTTCCAGAAATTCATAACTTGTTGCCACCAGGTTATACATCATCCATCTGAAATAGGATTTGTGCACAGTTTTTTTATCCAGCAACTGGTAAGTCTTTCTTTCAGCCATCAGAATTCCTCCTCATCATTCGAATCGGTATGATCGCCTGTAGCTGACGCATTGGGATTATTCCCCTTGTTAATGGCAAAGAAATAGATCACGGCAATAGCCGCAGCCAGGATAGCCAGAGCAATCATATTTAACTTGATGAAAACAACCGCAACGACACCCAACAGGAAGAAGATTAACATATAGTTTTTCTTAATAACTACCGTCAGCAGCATGACAATGCCTAATGCCGGCAGAGCCCCGCCAAGATAAGTCATGACATCAATCAAGTACTGCGGCATACTCGAAAGTAATTTCTTCGCAAATCCTGCGCCAAAGAAAATCACCAGGAAGGAAGGTGTAAAACGAATGACAAAGTTAAATAGCTGGGGGCCCCAAATTGTATTAAAATGAAAACTGCGTTCATTTCCCTCATGAATTGCTTTCTCGGCACGATGATTCCAGTAAGAATTCAAAACTTGAAACAGGTTAAAAACAATCGTCCCGATCACACCGATCGTCGTGGCTAATGTCACGGCAACACCCGTCGAAGCATGCGACAATAATGCCAGGGCAATCGCGGGATAAGCGACAAAGTTCAGATCGGCAGGCATTTGGCCGCCGGGCGTTACGAGAGCAATATAGACAGCCTGAACCGCAATGCCGATAATGATCCCCTGAGTCACATCACCAAGAATAATGCCAATCAAAAAACCTGAAACCAACGGTCTGGATAAGGTATACCAGCCGCCGGTCAGCCCAAACAGCCAGGGCGTACTCAGGGCCCCCAAATAGCAGAGAATCGAAATAATTACCGCTTGAATAAAAAGTGTCACAGTCATCATCGAACGCTCCTTTCAATTTTAATTTTGTCGAACCTTTTTAAATTCCGCCTTGGCTTCTTCCCAAGTTGTTTTTTTTGAATCAGGCACCAATTGAAAATACACGGTCATTCCATGATCGATCAAGAACTCAAAGGCTTTCATGTCTTCCTCGGTAATATTGGCATTCGGCCCCACCTTCCGTGCCCCCTGACGCACACTCATCGGACCCACATCAAGACTTTGCTGCTGAGAAGGCAAATCCGCACCGGCCTGATAAAGTCTCACCAGTGTTGCCGGGCTCTTTGCAATTAAGAAATAGCGCTTCGGACTTTTCACAATGTCCTGCCATCGTTCCGCTGTATGACTGACCGTCATGACAAAAGCTTTTAATGGTCCCGGAACAGCGGTCTTTAAGGCTTTGGCAATAATCGGATTCTTCGCCGCAACATCGTCAACGGCAATGACTCCATCTGCCTGGCGTTCGGCAAGCCATCGTATGACCACCTGACCATGAATGATGCGATCATCGACACGAACAAAAGAAATCGCCAAGATCCATCCCCTCTTTTCATTGTTATATCATTACTACATTTTATAGTATACACGATTGTTTTAAAAAGTAAAGCGCTTTCAGGCTTGCTTGTTTTAAAAATTTATGCTATCAATTGTAATAGCAATAAAACAATAAGAGCGTGGTGATATAACAATTAATAACATGAAAGGAAACAGCTACATTCCCCTTTATATACAAGTCGAAAATGACCTGAAATTTAAAATTAACAGCGGTGAATGGAAACCCGGTGATAAAATTCCTCCGGAACTTGAATTAACTAAGTTGTATAATGTCAGCCGTATAACGATACGCAATGCGATTAAAGATCTCGTCCAGGACAACTATTTACACAGAGAACGGGCCCGCGGAACATTTGTTTTAGGACCTGAAAAGATAACTGAAAAAACGACTTTTTCATTAGTAAAAAGTTTTACCCAGGAAATGCGTGAATTGGGGAAAACACCGATTACTTTCGATGTCAAAGTAAAAAAAATCGATGCCGACGCTTTTTTGGCGGAAAGACTGCACCTGAATATCGGCAGTCCGGTTTTATATCTTGAACGGCTTCGTGGTGCGGATAATGAGGTACTCACCTATTCAATTACTCATATCCCGTTCCGCGAGGGCTACTCTCTTGATGAAAAAAAATATTTTGGCTCGCTCTATGATTACCTGACCATGTTCAATATTCACATCAATCAGCAGCACGAATATGTTGAAGCGATTAAAGCGAATCGTCAACTGCAGTCCCTTTTAAAGGTTGAGGCTGATGAACCGATTCTAAAAAGAGTTCGGCAAACTTCTCAAGTGGAGCAGAATTACTATGAATACAGTGAAAATTATTATATCGGTTCAAAATACCGTTTCTATGTGGAATACTGATCCGCGGCCGGGTTGCAGATAGACGCGAGATGGGCTGAACAAAAGAAAAATCCTTTATGTATTAGAGCGGCAAGCAAAAAACAGCGATCAATGGGGGAAAGTTTCACGACTCTTGTCTAAAAACCTTATATAAGAACGCGCCCTCAGCCTCATCCCACAAGGATTTTGAATCTTTAAAACAATGCGGAGTCAAATCTGCCTCCCTGTATGCTCTATGACGGAATGAAACGTAAATATGCAATGTACGCAGCAAGCCCTGTCCCATTAGAATTTTTTTATCATTCAAAAAGCATGTTCTGCATTTTACGGCAGCCTCTACTGTATAGGCAGTAATAAGAGCACCGGATAATAAAACGTCATCCGATGCTTTTTAAGACTCCCTGCAAGTTGTTGTTAACTATAAACTGTTTTCCATCTTTATTTCAATCACGACTTTTCTCGTTCTCTGCGAGCCGTTGTTACGTATCACCCGTTCCAATCAGCTATGGGAACTAATACTTTACCGCCTGTTCGAGAGGAACATAATCCAGATCATAGCCAAAATATCTCGGTCCGACCAGTTCAAGGCCCCTTGGCGTCCGCCATTTTGGATCACACGGCAGGCCAATCACATGGACACGTTTCCCATATTTCAGCCCTTCGTTTGTCATCGGCGTCAGGGTTTCAAGGTCGACCAGACAAATGAGGTCCGGAGCGGTTACCGCCGCTTTACCATTGTGTTTTAGCACGATATTCTCATTCTGAAAGTATATTTCCGCCCGCTGATACTTATATTGATCAAGCCCCTCAATCACCGTCTTCCCATAATTGAATCCGTTCTTAGTGCTGCGGCTTACATCTACAATTTTCCCGCTTAAAATATGATAACCGGCCGTAACCTTGAGCAGGGTCTGTATTGACGCCTGCTTTTTCTTTGATAGCTCGCGGATGGTTCTGCCGATATTTTCAGAATAGGAAACGGTGTTCTGAACGCTGTACCTTTTTAGATCGCTGCCCCGAATCGGAAAACTGCACAGAGAGGCTGCTGCTCCCATCTTGTCGGTAATCGTCCGGGCAATGCTTTCTGTCCAGTCATTGTCAATCGTCTCAAGAATGCCCATATTTCCCTTCTCATCGGTGATTGCAAGCGGTGTTGCCCGAATTCCATAAATACCGAAAGTCGTCATCTGCAATTCAGGAAACGCACGGCCGATACCGTCGCAATCCACCATCGGCAGCCCCAGCCGGACGGCGGCGGCAATCGGAATCATCGAATTTAATCCGCCGGCCTCAATGGGATAGGTTGCATACACATCTTCCCCAAGATAGCGGGTCAGATGATTCATCAGGCGATTATATTCGTTTCCGTTAAGAAATTTCTCTAACTGTACTGAAGGGGCACCCATCATTGACGAAGAAATGACTAAAACATCATCGGGCACTTCATCGACGCTGAGCAGCTGCACCGGTCCGTACTTTTCAACGGCAGTCAGAGCCATGAGTTTACCTATATATGGATCTCCGCCTCCGCCCGCCCCCAATAATGAAGCGCCTAAAGCAATATCTTCAATGGATTGCTTTTCCAAATATCGCACCGTTCGCCATCTCCCCCGTTTCTCTTATATTGGATAGTAAAAAGCGGCCTTGTTTGATACAATTACAAGACCGCCGGACTGAACCATTCAAACCGATCATACCGCTGTCCCTCAATATACACGCAGCAGAATATAATAGGCATTTCCGGATCTATGGTTCTTAAAAAAACCGCAGGCTATATCGCTGCCCTTCAGATGAATGGAGTTTAGCTGATTATGCCTCTTGATCATGGACCGATCGGCTATTCATCTATTCAGGCCAGGTCCCCAACAACCTTAATTCTGATCCGATTAGCGTTGCCCGGGTAATAAGCGAGCGGGACTTCCTCAACATCCACTGTCTCAATCGAATCTTCTGCGGCACCCGCCTCAATGGCCTGATTGATCGCATGATCCTTTGCATCCTGCATGGCATCTTCCCGGTTTATTTGATCATAGATATATATTTTCTCGTATTGACCGCTGACTTGAGAGATGCAGGCGCCGATCGCATTGGCGACATCACCGTTTTCGTCGCGAATTAACTCACTGACTCCGCTGATTTTCGAGGGAACAATAATGCCGCCGCCGCCGACTAAAATCACTTTCACATCTTCAGCACTGTTTTTCATTCGATCGATGGCAGCAGCTACCATGTCGCCTATTTTTTTATAAATTTGTTCTGCCTCTTCAAGAGAGAGCTCCGAAGTGAACCGTTTCTCCCCCACATTCGATTGACCCAGGCGAACAGCCACATCTGTTGTTGTCAGGATGTCGCCGCCAAATACTTTTGCCCGTTCGGTTATATGGTACCCGACGCTGTCCGGACCGATTGTATAGCTATTGCCCGTCCTGCGAACGATGCTTCCTCCTCCTAATCCAATCGAAATAATATCCGGCATACGGAAATTCGTCCGGATACCGCCGATCTCAACAGCCGTAGATGATTGGCGCGGAAATCCATGAGTAATTACGCCGATATCAGAAGTCGTTCCGCCGACGTCCAGAACAACGGCATTCTGCAATTTAGACAGGTAAGAAGCTCCTCTGATGGAATTGGTCGGCCCGCAGGCAATCGTAAAAATAGGATATTTTTTCGCGAAGCTCAGCGACATCAGCGTGCCGTCGTTCTGGCAAAGATAGATCTGCGCATGATGAATGCCCTCTGCATCTAATGCATTTTCGAATCCGCGAGCGGTTGTCTGAATCACGCTAAAAAGCGCCGAATTAAGGATGGTGGCATTCTCGCGTTCAATTAATCCTAACGAACCAATCTCACTGGACAAAGATACCGGCACATGACTTCCCATTTCCCGGTGAACCCAATCGGCCACTTGCTTTTCCTGATCATTTCTTAGTGAAGAAAAGACGCCAATCACGGCTACGGCATCAATATGACCCTTCCAGGTCTGTAAGACATCTTTTATTTCCCGTTCATTGATCCGGCTTAACAGATTGCCGTTAAATTCATAACCGCCGTGAACAATTTTAAATTGGCCGGACAATACATCCCTTAAATCCGGCGGCCAGGCCGTATACGGAACGACCGACAGGGTCGCCGGATAACCGAGGCGGATCACTCCGACCCTGGACAGCCGTTTGCGCTCGACAATTGCATTTGTACACTGCGTCGTCCCCAGCATAACATGTGAAATCCGATCCCGATCAATCTTTGACTTTTGCAGGACGCGATGCAGGGAATGGCGGATACCTTCCTCAATGTCCCGGCTCGTATGCGATTTTTCCTTGGCCAATAAGTTAAACTGATCATCTAAAACAACAGCGTCCGTATTCGTTCCGCCAACATCAATACCCACTCGATACCTCATCAGGCACGGGCCTCCTTTCTGCATAATTCCTCAATCGGTACGTAGTCCAGATCATAGCCGAAATACCGCGGCCCTACAAGTTCAATTCCTTTCGGTGTCCGCCACTTCGGGTCGCAGGGCAGGCCAATGATGTGTACGCGTTTCCCATATTTAAGCCCTTCATTCGTCATCGGAATCAGTGTTTCCAGATCAACCAGACAGATGAGATCGGGAGCGGTTTCGACGACCTTACCGTTGCGTTTCAGCACGATATTTTCATTCTGAAATAAGATCTCAGCCTGCCGGTTTTTATCCCGATCAATGCCTTCGATCACTGTTTTTCCATAATTAAAACCGCCCTCGGTGCTGCGGCTGACATCTATGATTTTTCCGCTTAAGATATGAAAGCCGCCAGTCACATCAAGCAATGTCTGTATTGAAGATCCTTTTTCCTTTGATAGTTCACGGATTGTTTTTCCGATATTCTCCGAATAAGAAACAATGTTCCTGACTCCGGCCCTTTTCAGGTCGCTGCCCCTGATTGGAAAAATACACATCGATGAAGTCGCCCCCATCTGAACCGTAATCGCCCGGGCAATGCTTTCCGTCCAATGATTATCAATGGTTTCCAGGATCCCGGTATTTCCCTTCTCATCTGTGATCGCTAGAGGCGTCGCCCCAAGTCCGTAGATACTGAAAGTTGTCATCTGCAGTTCCGGAAATGCCCGGCCCATACTGTCGCAATCTACCATGGGCATGCCCAGACTTGCAGCAACGGCAATCGGAATCATCGAGTTAATTCCCCCGGCTTCGATCGGAAACGTTGCATATACCGCCGTCCCCAGATAGCGTTTCAATTTATCAAATAAGTCCTGATATTCATCTCCCCGCGGAAGTTTTTCAACAAATACCGAGGGTGCGCCCATCATTGATGAAGAGACAACCAGGGCGTCATCAGGAACCTCAGTCACATCCAGTAATTTAACGGGTCCATATTTTTCGACTGCCGAAAAAGCCATGAGTTTTCCGATATAAGGATCCCCGCCGCCGCCGGCTCCAAGCAAAGAAGCCCCTGTCGCAATATCCTGAATGGCCTGCTTGTCTAAATATCTCATGATCGTAATCCATCCTTTGCTTACAGAGAATTTTATATAGCCGTCCGCGTTACATCATTCATGAATCTGTTCCACATCGTTGTGTACTTTCACCGCTGCATAGATTTTCATACCGGCATAATAAACAATGATACTGATCAAAATCGATGTGATCGATGGAATGCCGAACGTGATAAAATATCCCGACAGCACCCCGGCAGCCCAGGCAATCACAGTAACCGGATGAAAGTTTTCCATTCTGGCCGGCAGGGCGGCGTGTTTTCTTGATTCATCCAGCTCGTTTCTGTATCGTCTCAGGACAAAATAATCAATGAACATGATTCCGGCAATCGGCGGGAAGACGACCCCCAACAGGCTCAGAAAGGATGTGAACTGATTGATCACACCGATCATCGATAAAATGGTACCCAGAGCTCCCAGGATAATGGTGATCAATCCGCGGCTGACATCTACATGGAAAACGACTTCGATAAAATTAGCAATCCCGAGCGAAGAGGAATAAAGGTTAATATCATTCAACTTCAGCGTTGAAAAAATAACAAGCAGTACGCCGAGCACGCCTGTCAGCTGATAAACAATAGCCATGATCGAACTGCTGCCGATCGCGTGAGCCATCAGAACCCCCAGCAAGCCGATGCCCAGTTCGCCAAGAAGCGTGCCGATGACCGTAATCCAGAAAACATCTTTCGTACTTTTTGCAAAACGTGTAATATCCGGCGTTATAATGCAGCCAACGATAAAACCGCCTGTGACCATCGTGATCGCCGCACTCATCGTCAATGCCCCGGGTGCATTCATGGTCACTAAATGAATGAAAGAATGACTCTTCAGCATACTGTAGGTCGCCCATGCAATTAAAATCAAGAAACCGGGAACTGCAATATTGGCTGTCCAGCTCATCATCCTGAAACCGAACAGGACGATCAGGGTCACGGCAACTCCGGTTATACAGGCGATAAGAGGAAAGCTTAGATTTTTACCTAAAATAGCAATAATCCCCTGAGCAAAAATTGAGTTCTGGATACCAAACCAGCCGGTCAGGCTGATCGCAAATGCCCCTCCGACAATGGCCGAACCATAACGGCCGAATCCTGTCCATCTGGATAAGACACTGGTCGACAGCCCCTCCTTTTCACCGGCCACACCTAATCCGAAACTGACAAATTGCAGAATCACACTCCCAATGATCGTTGCCCAGAACGCTTTCCAGAAACTTAGTCCAAAACCCAGCGCCGCTCCCAGCATGAGCTGAGAGATACAAGTCAGGCTCCCGATCCGGATCAGAAGAATTTTCCACATCTGGCTTCTTTTTTCTCTCGGCACTCTTGTCAGTGAATAATCGTCCGTTTCACTTTTCGAAAAATTACCGGCCATTTAGTACCCTCCATTTAATTGACTTCACAGAATATTGCCCACACCCGCACCTGCAATCATGACCGACAGAATCACCTATTGTTTTTTTCTAAACAGCTCTTACCTCCTTAAGCAAGAAACATCAAAAATTATATAATTTTTAAAATATTTTATTTAACGCCCATTATAGCAAGTCCACTTGTATAAGTATTGAGTCAGAAGAATAAAAAAAATCAGGATATATTGTCCACGAGGACAAAACCTGCCTGATTTTAGTCATATTGAGTTTGCTTTTTAACCTAACCTTTTCTCAACAGCCTCCTTGCCGCCACCGCGACGTACACCCAATAGTTTTCCGGCAATTTACGGATATTATAATTAAGGAGTTCATCAATCCGCCGCAGTCTGTATTTTACAGTGTTCCGGTGAACATATAATCGATCTGCCGTTTTCGCAATACTCATTTGTACATCAAGCAAATAGACAGTCAGCGTCTTGATCAGCGTTTCCCCATTTTCATCGGCCAGTATAGGCGCAATCGGAGCAAGCGTTTCCTGAACTTTTTCTTCTCCCCGGCCGATCATTTCTGCACAGTCTTTCGTAAACAACAGTTCCTGGTAAGTCAGGATGTCTTTTCGAGGATAGATCGCAAAGATATCCTTTAAATGAAGATTCAACAGCGTATAAGTGTTGCGGACGTTCGTCGTATTTTCCAGGCCTGTTTGATAAAACAGCACCGCCGGATGGGCATCATCCCGGATCTCCTGGATAAATGCTTCCGCCTGTGAATGCAGTTGATCCATAAATTTCAGATCTTCAAAAAAGACGAGCACACGATTTTCAAAGATATCCGCAACAAAGTGTATTTTTTGCTGCCCAAAGAATGTCTTAACCGCTGATAATAATGCGAGATTCACGGAATCCTGATTTTCTGAAGGTGCCCGGTTTCGTGCAAAAATGACCCAGACGGTATGAAATGACGCAACATTGACATGCATAATCTCTGCCAATCGACGCATTTTAACCGGTTCGTCCTTAATAATGGCGTGCACAAGTTCCGTCGTCCCGATATGGCCTTCCTGATTGTTCCATATATTAATGAATAAACGAATGACTTCCGTCGATTGATCCACCTGTTCTTTATCTATGGTCCTTTCCGAAACGACAAAAAGATACAGAGTAACGTGGTGATCGGAAAGAATCGACCTGCTGTCCATGTAAATCTGTCTGCCGCTGCTCAAAGTCACTTTTTCCCTGCTGTGATCTTGATCAGTTCTATAAACCTGCACGGCTTCTTCGAGATGCTCCGTTGCCGACATCGGCCAAGCAGCCCGCTGCAGGATCGCATACTGCCTGTCGGTTATAATCAGCGTGCAGTGGATCCGGTCGCTGATCATTCTCAGTACGTTTTCAACTTTACGCTGATAGGCCGGCATACTTGATATACGCTCCAGCATCTCCCCGACAAAATATTTCTCTTGTCTCTGGTCCCTGATAATCGCTTCCACAACATCGCTGATGACTTCACTGTAGCGCAGGTCAATGCGATTCTTAGGCATACAGATAACCGGAAAATTCAGCTCGTTCGCTGTATCTAAAACTTTCTGAGCAATCTTCGGCAAAATGATGCCGACATAATAAATGATTAAGCCCACATCACCCGCAGCGTGTATTCGGCGAATGGATTCGCACTGGGCGCCGACATCGTCCTTAATATTGACAAAACCGGTAATCACCAGCTCTCCGCCCAGAAATACTTTATTTTTCTCGAAAAAAAGATTCTGGACATGGGTCGGCTCCGAATACTCCAATACAGAAACAGAACTGACAATATTTTTTAATCCATTTGAACCCGCCTTGACTGTCGCATCTTCCAGACAGGGCAATTTCAGCAGATCTGCAATTGTAACACTCATCTGCATAACCGCTCCCCTTGTGTATAAAATGAATCCATTCTTTACAAAAGAGTAGAATTTCAATCATTCCAGAATTATCGTCAAAATAGATATATTCAGAAAAATTTATGAAAATAATATCACATTGACTCGGCTGCCGCAACATCGATTCCTCACAGCCGTTATGGTTGACTTATCGATCATTGTGAAAAATTTATCGATTAGTGCAGGAGAATGCCGGCCGATGCTCCCGATTTTGACCATTGCCGGGAATTTATCGGTCGGTATGCCTGATTTATCGGTCGACGGGAAATGTTTATCGGTCGTCATGCTTGATTTATCGACCATTGTGAGAGGTTTATCGACCGTCGCGGGGAGTTTATCAGTCGCTCCAAAATAAGATTGGGGTCTTCAGCTGAATCGGTAGACCGTCAGCTGATCCGGATTCTTAAGGAATGGGGAGAATTGGAAAAGCAGCAACTGAAGCAAAAGCCGTAGAATGGATTTTTAAATAGTGTGGAGCTGCTTGAACAATCTAAGCACGTTGAGCCGGAGGAAACGGGTAAAAGAGCAAACGAACCTTCTTGTAGAATTTATGCCCAGAATAGCACATTCATTTTCTGCTTTGAGGTCTCCGCGATAAACTGGTTTAACTGTTTATGAGGCATTAAAAGGAGAGATGACGATATGAATGAAGCAATAAAAAATAGCTCTCTTTGATCGTTTAAACGATACTTTTCTTCAAAAGTTCGAGAATATAGTCAGAGATTCTCCCGACAGCCATGCGGACATAAAACTGAAGTAATCTTCCGCGGAAATAGGTATAGAGCCTGGCGATTGCCTGGATTCGGCGGCAGGGTAATGGAAAACTGTCAGATGCCATTTGCACTTCTCCAAAATATATGATCAGACCTTCTGCTTTAGAAAAAACATGCGCTTTTTTCGACGATTGTGGATTTCGATGCATCTTCCATAACAAAAGAAACACTGAATGGATGATGTATCAAGATGATGGGGAATTAAGCGGTCCCTTCTAATTAATTTGTTCGTTAATCGTGCTGATTTTTATTTTTAGAGTGGCCGTTATGCCATAATCACGCGCGATCGAGTATTCAACCGGTTCATTCGCTTTATTAAGCGTAACCGATTCCACCATTTGAATCGCGGTTCCAACAGGAATATTCAATAATTTTGCTTCACACTCTTTTACGTTAACAGATCTGATCGTTTTTTCTGAAGCAGAGATATCGACATGAAAATATGTCTTTAATACGTGATATAATGACATCTTCTCAAAATCATAGTCCATCAGATTCGGGGCAATTTTGATTGGAACATATGTAGTCACCACCTCCGAAGGTACATCATCAATAAATCTTAGACGTTCTAAACGGTGAAATTGCTGTTTCTCCTGGCCGAATGCTTTAATTAAACGATCATCAGATTCGACCAGGGAATAATCTATGACTTCGGTTTTACTGACATGGCCTGTCGATTTAGCCATTTCCGGAAAACTATCTAACCTATCAAGCTGCCAGAACGGATCATGCCGCTTCGCTACAAACGTTCCCACTCCCCGCTTGCGGTACAAAAAGCCCTTACTGACAAGTTCATCTATAGCTTTTCGTATTGTTGTCCGGCTCACCTGATAGAGATCAATTAACTTTTCTTCGCTCGGCATCTGAGTATCAATGCCGAGTACTTTATTATTAATTTTTTGCATAATATCCTCTTCAATCTGGTAATAAAGGGGTGCAGGAGAATGAGCACCTAATGTAATCGGCTTAAACAATTCATATTTCTGTGTATTTTCTTTTTGCATATAAACTGTCTCCCTCGTATTGGTCATCGAGTTTTATCTATCATTGTATTCAGTATATCTTATGCTTAAAACATTTGGAAATGTTAATACACATAAGTAAAAAGCCCACAACACCAAGTATTCACATTCACTGCTATACAATGAATATACCCGTGTTATGAGCTTTCCCAGAAGGCATTAATAATACCCGTTTAGGACGTGGTTAGTCATTCCAGATTAGCATGACGTGCAAACATTTCTTTGTCGGTTTGATGGGTCATAAGCATTAAATCTACCACCATTGCATCATAGACAAGCCAACTCATCTGTTCAAATGAAGAGCCATGGGGCTGAATCGACGAACCGGCATCGGTGCCTGCCGCATTAACTTTTGACGTAACACCCGGTATTTCAATAATCGCATCCGCTAAAGCTCCAATCGTCCGGTCCGGGTAAATAGTAAGGGTTGCCAGCCAGGCTCCGATTTCTTTTGCTTTTTTGGCATCGGCTACTAAACTAGCCGTTTCCCCGGAACCGGAACCAATAATCAGCAGGTCTTTGTCACTGATAGCAGGCGTTATGGTTTCACCGACAAAATAGGAACGGTAGCCTAAATGCATCAATCGATTGGCAAAACCGCGGGCGGCAAAACCGGAACGGCCTGCTCCTGCCAGATAAACCCGGTTAGCACGGGTAATAAGTCTTTCAACTGCTGAAAGGCTATCATTATCGACAAGCGCTGCATTACGATGCAGTTCATTAATGATTTTCAACAAATTTTCTGATTGAGTCATTGGGTTCCGCCGCCTTTTAATTTTTCATGGCGCTGCAGCGCTTCTTTGACTATTCGGGCTTCTTCTACCGGATCTTCTGCATTTTGCAATCCGCCGCCCATGATGACAATATCCGGCTCTAAGGCAATGTATTGTTCAATCGTCTTTGAATTAATACCGCCGGCAACAGAAACACCAATACGTTTGGTATGTTCTTTGACAATTTGTAAATCTCGGAGAGGTGTACGGCCCATTTGCTGCTGGTCAAAGCCGGTATGCACTGAAATAATATGAACGCCTATTGCTTCAATTTCTTTAACCCGCGATGCTAAATTCTGGATTTGTAACGTATCTACTACCAGTTTTCCGCCGTTATCCTGAGCCGCTTTCAGGCTTTCTTTTATCGTATTATCCTCCGCTACACCCAGGACCGTGCAATAATCAGCGCCTGCTTGGAACGGCATTTCCGCCTCATGATAACCTCCATCCATAATTTTTGGATCGGCCAGGATTTCTTTGGCCGGAAATTCCTTTTTCATGCGGCGGACGGTATGCATGCCTTCGTCAATGATCAGAGGCGTACCGATTTCTATGATGTCAATAAAGTCATAAATTTTTCTCACAAATTTAACCGCGTCATCTAATTTAAACCCATCAAGTGCGACCTGTAATTTCATATCGGTTAAGAACTCCCTTTCAGTAATTCTCCAAACCAACCGGAACATCCGGTTCAGTCAGAAGACGTTCTATTTCATCATCCAGTTCAACGATCGTTAAAGACACACCATTCATATTGAGTGAAGTGACAAAATTTCCGATATAGACATGATCAATGCGATGACCTGCATTTCGGATGACCTCCTCCACCTTGTTGTAGAGAATATAGGCCTCCATCATCGGCATTGCCCCTAGTCCGGAGATCATCACAGCGACATGTCTCGGCCGATCAAATTCGAAATCGTCTAGTAGAGCCTGAGTCATTTTTTCCGCAACACCATCCGCCTCAGCAAGATCCGCCGTCTCAATACCCGGCTCTCCATGATGTCCAATGCCAAACTCCATTTTCCCCGGTTCGACCGTAAAATTCGGTTTCCCAACTGAAGGAATCGTCAACGATGACAACCCGACAACGATACTGCGTGTCTTATTGACAACATTTTGAACTGAGAGAATAATCTCGTCGGCTGTAGCTGCTTCATTGGCACGGGCCCCGCCAATCTTCCACATGAAGTAGCCGCCGGCAATGCCATGTCTGTTTTGTTCATCGCCTTTTTTAGCGGAGGCAATATCATCATGCGCCGTCACATATCGGGCAGTGATCCCATCTTGTTTGGCCATGTCCGCCGCCATCTTGAAATTCATCACATCCCCGGCATAGTTTCCCAGCAGTCCAATGACTTCATTATTATAGTTAGCTGCTATCATAGCATCATAGAAAGTTTCGGCCGGCGGAGAGGCGAATACTTCACCTACAGCAACTGCATCGAGTGAACCGCGGCCCACGTAACCAAGAAAAGCCGGTTCGTGACCGCTGCCTCCCCCACTGATTAATCCAATTTTTCGCTTACGATCACGCTCTCTGATTGCGACTACGTGATCATTATCCCTGGAAATATAAACCTTATCCGCATGGGCCTTTGCAAATCCCCGCAGCATATCATCAACTACGAAATCGGGATCGTTTATAAAACGCTGCATAATTTTTCTTCCTTTCATTTGTTTATCAATTGTTTTGCCGTCTCAGCAAATGTTTGTATCATAATATTAAGCGATGCAGCTCCGGAATCCTGATGCCCGATCACAAGATCTCCCAGACGGCGTCCGCGTCCGTACTTAGCAATTAAATTTTTGGTACTCTCAAGTCC
This sequence comes from Sporolactobacillus sp. KGMB 08714, assembly GCF_036598985.1. Classification (NCBI taxonomy): domain Bacteria; kingdom Bacillati; phylum Bacillota; class Bacilli; order Caryophanales; family Sporolactobacillaceae; genus Sporolactobacillus; species Sporolactobacillus sp. KGMB 08714. Next base: position 19,103 of record NZ_JAUUBW010000003.1, on the reverse strand, counting down.
CTCTTTTGATGCTGAACTCATTTCGTTCAAACCGGCCTCAAAATCATGAGTCGTATCATATGCAGCTTGATAGGCATTGACCGCCGGTATCAATACATCCATGATGGTCTTGTCACCGACCTTTGCTTCAGTCAGGGCAGTGACGCTGTCGCGCGCATTAAGCAACATTTTTTCTGTCACGCAGCCGTCAATAAATTCTGAATCCTTAGAGGCACTGGCCAACCCCTTAAAAAAATAACCAAGTAAGGGACCTATTGATCCACCGATCTTATTGGTCAGCTCTTTATAAATCTTGTTAAATCCTTCACTCATGTCGTCATGTTCATAATCAATGGCGCGATCAGCCAGTTTCATTCCCTTATTGAGATTGGAACCATGATCGCCATCGCCGACAAAGCGATCAATCTCCCCCAAGTGATCTTTGTTCATCTCAATGTTCTTAATTATATTTCGGACAATGACGATGCCGGCTTTGTTTGTGAATTCCATTGTATTCATCTACTCTTTCTTTTTCTGATGATAAAGCTTGATGTCTTTTAAATGGTAGTAGCCCGTCAGCGCACGGTCATGAAGCGGATGATCTGAACCAAGACCGGTAAAATGTGTAATGGCTTGGTCAATGCCATTGTCTTTAATATATTTTTTCAATTTTACAGATTCTCTATCTTCTGGTATGTCAAACAAGAGAGCAGCTGCAATTCCGCGAATTAACAGGCTGTTATCGAGCCCTCTTTCTTCCAGCTGCAGTGCCGGTCCGACCATTCTTTCATTATTCTGCAGTTTCCGGATTGGATCGCGCGATACACGGACAATGGTGTCTCTAACCCCCGGTGTCATGAACCGATTGATAGCAAAATCAATATAGTTCTTTAATTCATCCATGGTAAAACCATATTTGGCATGAATCAATGCGGCCGTCTCTTGCATGGTTCCCCGGATCCCGGGCATAATCTCCGGATCATTAAATACGTCCTGGATAATTGTGTACCCGTAAATATGCCCGATATAGCCTGCCCACGCGTGACCGGTATTGATAATATAGAGCTTGCGTTCAAAATATTTCTGAATGTCATCCGTATAGAATGCCCCTCTGATTGGCTGCAATTTGGGATCTGCCAGCCCATTTCGTTGAATGACTAGTTCATAAGCATCGCCGATATCAATTCCCATTTTTCCATCACGGACACTCTTCAGCACTAAACGGTCAACTTCCGTATCCGGAAAGGCTGCAGTTTGATCGAGTTGTTCTTCAGTTAGCTCGTTATCGGACAAATCGAGTATTTTTTTTCGCAAAATTTTACTATTTCCCACTACATTTTCACATGCAAGAATATTGACACGGGGCCGATGGGCTTCTAAACGAGCAGCAAGGCCTTTTTGCAATACAGGGGCAATATTTTTTAAGTTTCCGCCCAGGACCGATGTTGTGATAATGTCTGCATCCCTTAACGCAGCAACGGCTTCATTTTCATGCTTCGCGCTATTGATCGCATGCACCTTGTCAACGACACGTTTCTCCAAGCTGTGATCAATCAGATAAAGTGAATAGGACTGAGTTTCATTTATTTGGTTAACAATCCCATCATCAACGTCTAAGAAAGTGATTTCATAACCTGAATCATTTAACAAGTCACCGATAAACCCTCTTCCAATACTGCCAGCCCCAAAATGAACCGCTTTCATTTCGACATCTCCTATGCGATTAACTATTAACCGGCGCTAACACTCCTATAAATGATCCGACCAGGGCAATAGCAACGAGCAGCAAAACAACGACGGCCAGGTTCTGGTTTTTATGGTTCAGCCACCAATAGATGAAAAATACTATAGCCAGCGGAATTAATCCGGGTGCAATGCTGTCCAATACCTTTTGCAATACAAAAGGAGCATTCCCCTGGCCGAAAACAAATTTTACAGGCGTCGTTACAGCAATATATGTCGATGAAAGAGCTCCCATCATATAAAGCCCAAGAGTCTTGGCAGCAGTAATGAGTTGCTGTATACGCCCGGATGATAACAATTCAGTGACTGAATCACGCCCGATACGATATCCGAACGCGGAGAGTTGACGGCCGATAATAATCTGGATCATCGGCAGGACCAGTAAAACAAATGCACCCAATGGATTCCCCTTCGCACTCAAGGTAGCTGCCAATGCAAAAATAATCGGTTTAAAAGTAGCCCAGTCTATGGAATCCCCGATACCGGCTAAAGGTCCCATCAGTCCGGTTTTAATACCCGTAATCGCTTCAGTATTAATGTCCTCTCCGCGTGCTTTTTGCTCTTCCATGGATATAACGATTCCGTTAATCAGCGATCCAAAGACAGCTTCCGTGTTAAAAAATACTAAGTGCCGTCTCATCGCATCGGCAATATCACTTTTGGTCTTATATAGTTTCCGTAAAACAGGCAGCAGCGAAACTGTTAGACCTAAAGCCTGCAGACGTTCATAGGAAATGCCCACTTCGGCGACTATATAATGAAGCAGCCAGCTATTCTTAACGTCTTTTTCTGTAATCTGGATTGTTTTACTTTCTTCTCTATTAGAGTCCATCACGCATTAGCTCCTTTCTTTTGTTGCCACATTGAAATCAAAATAATTGCGGCAATACCGAAAATAGCAGCACCCATAACCGGGATTTTCGAATATTCAACCAGGAAGAAGCCAATAAAGAACCAAGGCAATAACTGTTTACTCCCAATTACGAACATCGTCAAAGCAAATCCAAGAGCGGGCAAAATGCCGCCCATAATGCCAAAACCATTGATCAGCCATTGAGGAATAATCTTCATAAACGCCGTAACTGCATTGGCCCCATATAAGTTGGCGAAAAACGGAACAGGGAATCGGTAAAAAAGCGCTAACAAAGTCGGATATAATAACGCAGAAAGGACCACTTGTTTTTGATTACCCTTGGCAGCAAACCGATCAGCCATATGCACAAACACGATATTGATGGTCTTACGAAATTGATCCAGGAAAACGCCGATAACCCCAACCGGAACGGCAATAGTAATGGCAACGGCCGGCGTTAAATTAGACTGCAGGGCAATGGGAATGGCAATCAATCCCGCGAGGCAATCGTCTGCCGGCAGATTCGAACCGGCGGCGACCAACCCGATATACAGAATCTGGACGGCAGCGCCAATAATAATGGCTTCAGTAAATTTGCCCATGATTAAACCGATAAACAACGCTGAAAATAAAGGCTGACGTATCGCATGGGTAATTCCATATCCAACATCAGTTTTCATAATCCAGTAATAAATACCGGTGAAGATAGAAACTCCTAACATTTTATCTCATCCCCAATTTTTGAACAGCCTTGTTCAGGCTAACACGATTTTCCTCGGGTGTTACTTGAAAATTCACTTCTACGCCGGTGTCCTGTATCACTAATAGGTCCTCCGCATCCTTTCTATCAATCGAAATGCCTTTGACGATCATCTTTCGGCCATTGCCGGCACCTAATCCGCCAATTTGCATACTGTTAAATTTGACACCCGCTTCGACCGTTTTTTTGGCATCGATAATGTTCTTGAATAATACTAGGATCGCTTTTGAATTGTATGAACTGTCGACTTTCAAAGCCTCTTTCACAAAATTTTCTATGGCAACAACTTCAACTTTAATTCCCGGAGGCGCAGCCATGGTATATATTTGAGCCATGAATGAATCTTTGGCCAGCTCATCATTTACCACCACAATGCGATTAACGTTAGCTTTATTGCTCCATTTTGTAATGACCTGACCGTGAATAAGACGATAGTCAATACGGACAAGCTTGACTCCATCAAGCATTTTTGGCACCTTCTTTCATTGCTCTCCTGATATCCACCATGCTTTTTAAGGCCGATGCCAGTAAATGTTCGGCAATATTACTGTAATTATCCTGGGAACGAATCATTTCAGCTTCAATGAGCATTCCTAAATTAAGGCCTGAAACGACAGTATACTTTTTTTGTTGTGAAAAATAGGCCAGCGCATTAGCCGGAGTCCCGCCAAACATATCAGCCAGAAGAATTGAGTTGTCCGGGGCCTTGTCTAAAACAGCCCGAATTTTATCTCGTAATTCCTGAGGTTCTTCACCCTCAACTAATGGAAAAGTATAAACATTTTGCAATTTTCCAAGAATCATTTCAGCACTTTTAACGATTTCTTCACAGAGATGACCATGTGTAACGATCAGAATCCATGGCTTTTCAATTCCGCTCATGAATCACTCTTTCCCCTTTCATCAACTATGAGATTTTCCCCCGGTAATATTTATCACAGTACCGGTAATGTAACTAGAACGATCTGAAACTAAATAATTGACCAAATCGGCAATCTCATCCAGCTGCCCCACTCTGCCAAGGGGAATAATTTTTTTGTAGCTTGTCTCTGTTCCTTTCGTATCCGAATTCGTGCCGCGGGTATACGCTAAATACTTGACGTGCTCCGGGTTCCCCATGGGAGTCGGAACATTAATGCCCGGTTCAATAGCAACAACGCGAATATTAAAACGTCCTAATTCCTTTGCCCAGGATAATGTAAATGAATTAATGGCTCCCTTGGTAGCAGAATATATACTTTGCCCAACAGACCCCTGGCTGCCGGCTTCAGAACTGATATTAATCACAACGCCATGTTTCTGCCTGATCATTTGTCTTGCTGCAGCTTGGGTACAGAGAAAAGCCCCCTTGACATTGACGTTGAATATAAAATCAAAATCACCTGAGGTGTATTCGTGTCCAGGCTCTTTGTCATAGTAGTCAACGAGCAGCTTAGGCGTATTGACTCCCGCATCATTAATAAGTGCATCCACTTTGGAATGTTCCTCAAAGATACGGTCAAATGTCATGGTAACCTGCCGATCGTCCGTTATGTCACAATGCCTATAATCCACATTCTTCAGATTCGTTAATTCATCGTTTTCCTTCAGGTCTATAATCGTGACACTTGCACCATTATCCTGCATCATCCGGACAATCTGCGCTCCGATTCCCGAGCTTCCTCCTGTGATGACAACATATTTTCCCCCCAAATCAATCCAACCCATAAATCTCACCTCCATTAAAATTCAAAACAATAATTACGACAGAATGTCATGACATCATTATGTCTAAAGAAAAAGTAACATATTTATTTCCCTAATGCAAGCGGTTACATTTGGACATTTTGTTAAAATTGAATTATTGCAATTTATCGTCGATTTATTAATCATCACATCGACCGCGGGTTTATCGGTCGGCATGGGAGTTTTATCGGTCATCGTGCCCGGTTTATCGGTCGCCGCAGGGAGTTTTTCGGTCGTGTCAGCGGGTTTATCGATCGTTAGAAGCAGTTTATCGGTCGGTGCTGGTTTTATCGGTCGTTGCCGGGAGTTTTTCGGTCGTTAGAAGCGGCTTTTCAGTCGATATGGTAGTTTTATCGGTCGGCACATCAGATTTATCGACCTTTAGAAGCAGTTATCGGTCGGCGCTGGTTGTGTCGGTCGTTGCGGACGGGGTTCGGATTCTCTAAGAATGGGGGAGAATGCCGATCTATGAAAATCTCATGGAACAATCTTAAATTGTTTGAGAAATTTAAAGCTTTTTGAAGAAGAAAACAAAATGTGCTGATTCATTTATGCAAATAAGGACCGTTTATCAATTTACAGGAGCAGTTTGATTTATATGCCTTAGCATGCATCAAGACAGATAATTTTTCAACAAATGCTGAATGGTGAATTGAAATGATCCATCTTTGAAAAAAGTTATTACTGAATCGGAAATCATACTGCAATAGCTTACTTGCCAGTGAGGGAAGCTGACCCATATTTCATCTGCAGACGGTGTCCTGCCATCCGTTTAAAAGTTCTGTCATAAAATTGACAGCTTCGCTTCTTCAGAAAATGTTAATTGTCTGATGCTAGAAAAGAGCCTTTTAACAGGCTCTTCAACGTTTCTATATGTTCAATTATCTTATCTTAACTCTCTCGATCGTCTGCCTAAAATCAATCAAGCTGTTCTCCATTGCTGGCGATCACGTTTCTATACCAGTAAAAACTCTTTTTACGCTTTCTTTCCAACGTGCCGTGGCCTTCGTTGTCCTGGTCAACATAGATAAAACCATAGCGTTTCGACATTTCCGAAGTTGTCGCGCTGATCAGATCAATAGGTCCCCAAGTTGTATAACCGATCAGATTGACACTGTCTTCAATGGCTTCTTTCATCTGCTCAATGTGCGCACGCAAGTAATCAATCCGATAGTCATCGCAGATGCTCCCGTCCGGTTCAATTTTATCGGCAGCACCTAATCCGTTTTCAACGATGAAGAGAGGCTTCTGATAGCGATCATACAAGATGTTTAACAGATAGCGCAGCCCTTGGGGATCAATCGACCATCCCCAGTCCGAAGACTTCAAATAGGGATTTTTTACCTCGCTGAACAGTCGGCCAACCGGCAACTCGCCCTTATTTGCCTCTGCAACTGATGACATGTAATAACTAAAAGCGACGAAGTCGGCTCTTCCCTCTTTTAGTATGGTGGCATCTTCACGCTGGGTTTCGATCTGCATGTTATGTTCTGTGAAAAAACGCCGAACATATGCCGGGTAATAACCGCGAACCTGAACATCCGTGAAAAAAAGTGTCCGCCGTTCTTCATTCATCGCGGCTAAAACATCCTCGGGTTTGCATGATCGCGGATAAACGGATACCCCGGCGATCATGCATCCAATCTTTGCATCCGGACAAAGTGTATGACAGGCTTTCACCGCCAAAGCACCGGCAACAAACTGATGATGGGCCGCCTGATAGATCGTCTGTATCAGTTGATCCTCCTTAAGCCGATCCGTAATAATGCCTCCCGCGATGAACGGTCCCATTAGAATTCCATTAATCTCATTAAATGTGATCCAATATTTTACCTTGGTGTTATATCTTTTAAAAACCGTTTTCGCATAGCGGACAAAACAATCAATAACGCGCCGATCCGCCCAGCCATTGTATTTTTCGGCCAGGCCAAGCGGAATTTCATAGTGTGAGAGTGTAACGACAGGTTCGATACCTTGAGCAAGAAGTGCATCAAATAGTCGATCATAAAACAGCAGCCCTTTTTCGTTGGGTGACAGTTCATCGCCCATGGGAAAAATTCTGCTCCATGCAATTGAGATTCTTAGTGCTTTGAAACCCATTTCAGCAAATAATTGAATATCCTCTTCATAATGATGGTAGAAATCAATTCCCCATCGTTTGGGATAAACATTTCCGGATGTTCCTGCTTTAGCTTCTTTAATTGTTTTTAAATCTGGATTGGACATCTTCATTTTTCCGTGTTGATCAGGTTTAATATACGGGATTACATCGTCGACAGATAATCCTTTTCCATTTTGATTAAATGCACCCTCTGTCTGGTTCGCTGCAATAGCCCCTCCCCAAAGAAAATGGTTAGGAAATGGTTTGTGCTTTCTAATGGGCATGATTTTTCTCTCCTTTACATTATTCATACTTTTTTAAATCACGAGCGTCATCAAACGATCCTTGGTGCCTGCAGCGGACTGATCGGTTCCAATGATATCCAGATAATTCGACGAATTTGTCACAATGACTGAAGTTGTCGGATCATACCCTTCGCTTTTTATTTTTTCAAGATCAAAAGTAACAAGCGGTTGTCCCTGATTCACATGCTCTCCCTGTTTGACCCGAACTGAAAAATACTTACCATTCAACCGGACGGTATCAATTCCAATGTGCATGAGAATTTCGGCTCCGTTATCTGAGGTGACACCGATCGCGTGGCCCGTTGGATAGACAGTGCTTACGATCCCGGATACAGGAGCTTTAAGAACCCCTTCATCAGGCACAACAGCCATACCTTTTCCTAAAGCACCAGAGGCAAAGGCCTGATCATTGACCTTGTTCAAAGGTTCAGCTTTACCCTTGATTGGGCTGATAACAACTTCCTTTTCTATCAGAGGCTCCTTGGCAGAACGTTCTGTTTTCGCCGCCTGATCAGATCCGGATACCTCGTCTCTGAAGCCGAAAAAATAGGTAAGGACAGCTGCCAGTAAAAAAGCGATGGAAATACCGATCAGCATTCCTGTAAATCCTTTTCCTAAATAGGTCGGGATGGCCAGAAGACTAGGAAATGTAAAAGACATGGCCTGACTATGCACTGCACCGACAATCGCCCCGCCAATGCCCCCGGAAACAGCCGCACAAATAAAAGGTTTCTTATACTTCAGAGTAACGCCGTAAATGGTTGGTTCTGTAATACCAAACAGTGCAGTAATCGTCGATGATCCAGACAAGGATTTCAACTTTCTGTTTTTGGTCTTTAAGAAGACGCCAAGGGCCGCACCAGCCTGAGCGAGGACGGCAGGTGTAAGAAGCGGCAGCAGCGTATCATGGCCTAATTGGGAGATGTCATTCATCATTAATGGAACAAACGCCCAATGAACACCGAAAATGACAAAAACCTGCCACAGTGCACCCATTACAAGTCCCGCCGCAAACGGGGCGAGATTGTAGATCAATGAATAACCACTTGCTAATCCGTCACTAATGTACGTTCCTAAAGGACCGACAACGATTAACGTCAACGGAACCATAATCATTAAAGATAACATCGGAGACAGAATATATCGGATGCTTTCACTAATCAGCCGATTAAGGATGGGTTCCAGGAAAGAAAGAAGCCAAATGGCCAGAATAATCGGGATCACAGTCGATGAATAGCTCATCAGGACAACTGGAATTCCAAAGAATGTAAGTCCGGCACTCTTGCCGACCAACGATACAATAGAAGGATAGATGAGTGCGCCAGCGATGGCAACCGAGACAAATTGATTGACTTTGAATTGCTTAGCCGAGGTATAGGCCAAAAGTATCGGTAAAAAATAAAAAACACTGTCGCTGGCCGCATACCAAATCTGATAGGTCCCGCTTTGAGCCGATAACCAGCCGAGAGCCACAAAAAGTGCCAGAAGGCCTTTCAGAATACCGGCACCGGCAAGTGCGCCTAGAAACGGTGTGAAAATCCCTGAAATCACGTCAATAGCTCTGCTTAACAGACTTTCTTTATCATTGCCTTCTTCTGCGAAACTGTCGATAGACGAATGATCGTCCAGATGTGTTATATCCATAATGGCATCATATACTTTCGCGACAGAATTACCGATCACGACTTGAAACTGCCCGCCGCTTTCAACTACTGTAATGACCCCGTTCATTTTTTCAATAGCGTTTTTATTGGCTTTCGATGAATTTTTCAACTTGAATCTCAGCCGTGTCGCGCAATGAATCAATGAATTAACATTTTTTTCGCCACCGGCAGCCGCTAAAATATCTTTACCTAATTTCTGATAATCCATTTTGCTTCCTCCTTGTGATTTTCCTTAACTTATTCCCAAGAAAAAAACCTAGATGATTGCACCCATTCGGATACAATCATCTAGGTTTTGCCTGCATAACCAGTAACAATCCTATTTTGAGATATAAAAGTCTATTGAAAGATGATCATTTCAAAAACTGCGAGTTTTTGTCAGATCGGTTACTTGCGCTCCGCCACACGATGAATATGAATCGTCAGATAAACCTGTTCATCCTTCGAAATTTCTGATCCAAAGGTGTTGTGCAGATAACCTTTTATTTTGTTCATACAGTCAAAAGCTTTTGCATATTTTCTCTTCACCTGCGCAAATAAAAAATCATCATCAGAACAGGGTACTTCATGATAAAACAATCTTTGTGCAAAAAAGCGGAGATGGGTGACAAATCGTTCATAATTCAATGAATTTTCATCAAGATTCATTTTATAATAATACTTCACAATGTTTAAAATGTCATGAACCATTTCCGTCATTTTTATCGTCTGGTGCATCCCTTGCCCGTCAATTCGAGCATTGACAAGATGCACAGCAATGAAACCGGCTTCATCCTCAGTAAGCCTTTCCCCGCTCTGATTTTGTATAATGTCTAAAGCTTCCAGCCCAATCTGGAATTCTTTTTTATAGAATTTTCTAATCTCCCAAATGAGTGCATTCTGTATATCCAGTCCCTGCCTATGCCGACTTATCGCATAGTTAATATGATCCGTCAATGTCAGATAAAGATAGCTGCTCAATTTTGCACGAAGGACGGATTGAGCCCGCTGAATAATTTCACCCGCAATTTCAAAATATTGAACCGGAATCTCGTTCAATAATTTCTGAAACTGATGAGACCATTCTTTTTTCTCCAGTATAAATGTTTTCTCAACTTTTGTACTCTCCACTTCCTCCCCGGCTTTTTTTGAAATGCCAGGCCTTTTCCCATGACTACAATTTCAAGATGTTGATCATTTTCTGCAAGAAGCACATTATTATTATAGACCTTTTTGATCTTCATCTTCGTCTCTACCCTTCCTGCTAATTATAGTCTGGGAAATTAAAAAAACCTAAATCGACACAAAAACGTCAGAAAAAATCCCGGCGGTTCTTGTACCTCATTAGGTTTTGCCTGTGCTAAATTATTCACAGTAACAATCCTTTTCAACGATATCAGTATATCATTTTCAGCAAGCGCTTGCAATATAGTTTTATTATCCAGCTTTATACTACAGTTAATTTTGTTGAAGAACTTTGGACAAATCTAAGCCAAGTGCAGCAGGCAATAAGGGCACTGAAAAAAAGGCTTTTCAGTACTCTCTTTAAAATGAGATCATATGATTCATTTTAGGCAATCTCCGGCAATTCTAAAGACCTGGCTATCTTCACGCCTATTAATTGTAACAATCTGGACCACCTGAATTTGTTCCTGAATAATCCGGAAAATAATCGAATGCCAATCCGGCGGAATTTAATTTCCTTGCATTGATGAAGTTTACCGGATAATGGCTTGCCTATTTCATCGGTGCGGTATTCAAACTTGCGATAGGCCTTCACACACGGATGACGGGTCGGGCCCAGCAGCTCTCCATGCCCGAATTTACGAATAGGAAGCGGCGGAAGCCCGGCGGCCGCCCGCGCCTATCGCGATTAGCCAGAAAATAAGCAGCCATACCGTTCCATAGGATAAATCATAATCAACCGTTCCATGCCCGAACAGCATGGCTAAAGCAAGAATGACGCCTATCCGCCGTTCTCTTGGTTCATCCGATTTAGCAATCCGGAAGATGAACAAACCGAGCACCAGAATATAAACGGACAGGCCGACCCAGCCAATTTCGATAAGAAATGAGAGGTAACCGTTGTGGACCTGATCCAGTCCGTTCCCCTGATGGGCATACTCCGGATAATAGACCGTCCAGCTTTTGCCCCCGAATCCAAACCACGGCGACTCCCGGCTCATTGAAAGTGCATCTTTGTAAAAGTTTTCCCGGATCACCGCGGTAGACGTGACGGGACTGATACTGGAAAAACGCGTCGTTAAACTTGAAAAGCCGTTATAATCTATATGTTTATCCAGCGACAGCAGATCGAATACAGCCAGTGACAGGAAAAGAGCAAGAAGCGAAACGAAAATGAACTTTTTCCATTTTTTATATAATAAAAGAAAAGCCAGAATAAATGTAACGCTGAAAAAGATATAAGTCCCCCGTGAAAAGGTAAGCATAGCGACGCCGGCATATCCGGCAAGGAGCAGCATGATCAGGACGCTTCGCCAATCCGGTATTTTTCGATGAATGAAGACAGTGAATGTATAAAACCAGTAAGCACTCATTATTGCACCGAATGTGTTTGGATAACGTACAGGACCGCACGATCGCGGTTCGACACATCCGACCATCGACGTATCCAGGTGAATAATCCCCAATATATTGGCTACGGCAAAAATAAGGAAGGCAATACCTAACAGATGAAAAACGTACGGATAAAGTTTTCTGATCCCGGGTGATTCTCCCGTCCAGATTAACAACAGAAAGAAAAATGCATACGTAAAAAATCTGACTATCATCTGCCAGTTGCCCTGCTGATTTAAAGCAAACGGAGCAGCGAGTACATACATAAAGGGAAGAAGCAGAACCAGAAAATAAACGCTGTTTTTTGTCAGCACCTGACGTTCTCTGATCCAATACCACACGATATTGAGAATGAATAATACGAGAATCAGCCACTCCCAGACACGAATATCAGATTCATAGAAAAGTCCCCATTGAAAAGGCGAAATCAGAAAGACAACAGCCAAACAGATAAAGGTAAACCAGTTCATACAGATCCTCCCAGAGGAAATCATGTATTCCCTCGACTCTAATAAAATAGATTGGTTCGTTTCCTATTGAATCTTACACTTATGAAAAATTATATCAGGAAATTCACAAATATGTGCTAATTAAGGGATAATCAAGACAAAGGATTACTTACGGGGTATTCATTATATTTTGTGATTTCATCCCAGTCGGCAAACTGCTTTCTAAGATTTCAATCACGCATCGGCCACCATTCAGATGGCCGTCCCGCCGCCGCTGAAATGGGCCGATGCCTGTTAAAAAAATCTTTCATAATTTTGATCACTCGCGCTTATTGATTCAGGACCGTTTACTGCTGATTCTTTGAATGTTATTGATATATTTTGCCAGCTACTATCGCTATGCCAACGGTTACTGACGGTTTTCAATACAATATATATTGATATGCGGCAAACATAGGAAAGTATCGAGTGCTTCCGGAATTTCACACCTGCCACATGATATCACCCTTCAGAGAGTATATCGCTGTTCGCATTCCCCTTCAGAAAAATATACCCGCTTTTCAGAAAAGCAGATGACCTATTCACAAGCCCGGCTGTATACAATATACATCAGCTGGATGGATTACTCATTTTATTTCTTCGACAGAGTTGTAAAAATTTTGTACTTTACATGTGCTTCTGTGTGAAAAGTGCGAAAATACAGGATAAATGGTTATCTATTCAGCAACTATCCGGTATTTCCGCTTAAACATGATCATATTTTAAAAGTATTCATTTAACTTATTGTCACGTTGTGCCATGAATTTATAATTGGCTCTTCATGGGGCAATTGATTCTTGCGGAAGCCAATTTTCTTTCCACGATCGATAAAATTTCGATAACGACTGACAAATCCGGCGCGCTGAGCAATAAATTTCTGGCAATGGTTGATAAATCAGGGGCAGCGACCGATAAACTCCTCGCGTTGACCGATAAATCAGGGGCAGCGACCGATAAACCGACCGCGTTGACCGATAAATCAGGAGCGATCGTTAAATCCACTGCGCCGACCGAAAACCTGGATTTGTCGACCGATAAACCGCTACAATGACCGAAAACCCAGGCACGATGACCGATAAACTTCTCGCGGCGACCGATAAATCAGGGGCAGCGACCGTTAAATCCACTGCGGCGACCGATAACTTCTCGCAACGGGATCAATACAGTGCGCAACAGCCGATAAATGTTGCGGCCGAATGAATAAATCGGCTGTCAGCTCAAATCAATAGGGCGGCAGCCGCACAGGACATAAACATTTGTTTGTCCACAAAATTTTCCAAGCAAAAAGAAGAGCCTAATCCATCAATATGAGTTATTTTTCCATTGAGAAAGCACCGGGCAGCAATTCGCCGACTGTTGTCTCTCTTCTGTCCCCTTTTGTATTGACAAGCAGCACCGGCATGGCAGCGGAACAGAATTCCGCCATGACTTGACGGCATGCACCGCAGGGAACGATCGGTTTTTCCGTATCGCCGGCAATGACCAAATATTGGAACTCTGTTTCGCCTTCAGACAGTGCTTTGAAAAAGGCCGTCCTTTCGGCACAATTCGATAATCCATAAGAAGCATTTTCAATGTTGCACCCTAGATACGTTTTACCCTGTTTTGTGACAAGACAGGCCCCAACCGAAAAATGCGAGTAGGGAACATAAGCATTCTTTCTGATACGGATTGCATCGTTAATCCATTCATCCACTTGATTCATTCCGGTCATCTCTTTCCCTTCCGTCATTATCAATTTTCATTCATTATGATTGTACCTGAGCTGGTTCCGATACGCGTCGCGCCTGCCGCAATCATGGTTTCTGCTTCTTCTTTCGTGTGAATGCCGCCTGCGGCTTTTACACCGATTTCTTTCCCGACGGCTCGTCTCATCAGCGCGACATCTTCGGCAGTGGCGCCTCCGCTTGAAAAGCCGGTTGAAGTTTTTACATAGTCTGCCCCGGCTTTTACAGCCAATTGGCAGGCCAGAGTCTTTTCCTCATCAGAAAGAAGACATGCTTCAATAATGACCTTGACCAGCGCTTTACCGCGGGCCGCATCCACCACGGCACGGATGTCTTTTTCTACGTATTCCCGATCGCCGCTTTTCAGTGCGCCGACATTCATGACCATGTCGATCTCGCGGGCGCCGTCCTGAATTGCTTTTTCGGCTTCAAAGGCCTTGACTGCGGATGTACCGGCACCAAGAGGAAAACCAATGACTGTGCACACGTTAATTGCGCTGCCCTTAAGTTCCTCAGCAGCCAGGCGGACCCAGCATGGATTGATGCAGACCGACGCAAATTGATATTTTTTGGCCTCTTCAATGATTCGCAGGATCTCATTTTTCGTCGCGTTTTGCTTAAGCAGGGTATGATCAATATACTTTGCAATATTCAAAGGTCGTCGCCTCTCTTGTTCATTTTTAAAAACTTGTTTTTCTTTTCATTCGGTAATGATCTTATGAATTAATTTTATCGCCTGGCAATGATCGGAAATAGTGATATTTTGATAAATTTTTTCCTTAACGTCTTCTATATCTTCCCGATTCGAATAGATCGTCGCCAGCGGTTCGCCCTGTACAACTTGATCGCCGACCTTCTTTTTAAGCAGAATGCCCACAGCAAAGTCAATCGTATCATTCTTTGTGGCCCGGCCGGCACCGAGAAGCATCGCGGCAAGGCCGATCTGATCGGCAACCATTTCTGAGACAAAACCTGTGGAGCGGGCCGGAAGATCAATTTTATAGCGAGCCTGAGGCAGATTTTCCGGATGATCGACGATTGAAGGATCTCCCCCCTGATTGGCAACAAAACTCTTAAATTTTTCGAGCCCTGTTCCGTTAGAAAGAGCGTTTTCCAGCATTTTTCTCGCCTCAGCCGCGGACGGTGCCCGATTGGCCAGCACGACCATCTGACTGCCGAGCGCCAGCACCAGTTCCGTCAGATCCTCGGGACCTTTTCCTTTTAAAGTATCGATGGCTTCTTTAACCTCGATCGCGTTGCCGATTGCAAAACCGAGAGGCTGTGACATATCCGAGATTACCGCCATCGTCCGGCGCCCGACATGATTGCCGATCCGCACCATCGTTTCAGCCAGACGAACGGCGTCTTTTTCATTTTTCATAAATGCTCCGGCACCCGTGGTCACATCGAGGACAATGGCATCCGCACCGGAGGCGATCTTTTTGCTCATAATCGAGCTGGCGATCAGAGGGATCGAATCCACCGTTGCCGTCACGTCCCTCAGCGCATACAATTTCTTATCCGCCGGCGTCAGATCGGCTGTCTGTCCCATCACCGCAATCTTATCTTGATTGACCAAATGAACAAATTCTTCTTTTGAAAGCTCAGTATGAAATCCATTAATCGATTCGAGCTTGTCAATCGTCCCTCCCGTATGGCCGAGGCCTCTCCCCGACATTTTGGCGACCGGGACGCCCAGAGAAGCGACCAGCGGCGCCAGAACGAGGGTAGTTGTGTCGCCGACGCCGCCGGTCGAATGCTTATCCACTTTTATACCATCAATCGCCGACAGATCGAGAATCTTCCCGGAATGGGCCATAGCCAGCGTCAGATCGGCAATTTCGCGGTCCGACATGTCCTGAAAATAAATAGCCATGGTCAGCGCACTCGCCTGGTAATCCGGAATCCCGCCGTTTGTGTACCCATCCACAAAAAATTTAATTTCTTCAGCGGTCAGTTCCGCCCCGTCGCGTTTTTTTGAAATAATATCGACCATGCGCATCGTGCATCATTCCCCTTCTTAAAATAATTGACTTAAAAAGCTCGTACCCGGTCCAGCCTGCTTCACATTAAAATTATCCGCAATCGTACAACCGATGTCGGCAAATGTTTTTCTGACCGGCAAAGCACGGCCTTCTTTAAATCCCGGAGAATAAACCAGTAGAGGTACATATTCACGTGTGTGATCTGTTCCTCTAAATGTCGGATCATTGCCGTGGTCGGCTGTAATCATCAGCAAATCATCCGCCGTCATGTCCCGCATCAGAAGCCCGCCTGACTTCTACCCGCTGCAGTCAGATCGTTCAAGTCTTTCTCATTTTTATCATCTGTTTCATAGGGGAAAGAACGCGCTCCCGCCTCACTGGCAACAACGTTGAAATCGACAATTTTCAATAATTTTATGATCTATTTCTTCCATTCTGTATCTTTCTTAAAACAGTTTGTAAAGAACCTGCCTAATATTCTTATAATGAAGGAAAAAACTGTCGTTAATCTTCCGAAGACGTTATTGAAGATTCATACTGGCTGCGCACGATTCAAAGCAGGGCCTATCGCGCCATGCCGGTGCTTTCCCGTTTTACTAATCTAACCGGTAACCGGACTGTCTGGAATGGACGATTGTCGGCACGAATTCTCTGAGTCAATAATTGAGTTGCAGCCTGGCCCATTTCGAACACGGGCTGGTGAATCGTCGTCAGTGCAGGCGTTACATAGTTGCCCCAATCGATATCATCATACCCGATCACAGATATATCCTCAGGAATGCGCAACCCTCTTTCACGTAATCCTCTGTACAGACCGATGGCCATTTCGTCATTAATCGCAAATATTGCGGTGGCTCGCTTAACGCATTCTTGACTTGCCGCCTCATATCCACCTTCCTTGTTCATCGGAGTATGGACTATCCAGTCGTCTGAAAAGGGATGGCCCGTCGACTTCATCCAATCAATAAACCCATTGAGCCGATTAATGATATTGACCGTTGCATGCTCCGGCACGACAACAGCGATCTGAGTGTGCCCCAGTGACAACAAGTGCTGGGCAGCCAGTTCGCCGCCGTGCCTGTCATCAACATTCACCCGGTCGCCATCGCTGACAGCATTCTGGTCAAGCAATATATAGGGAATGCCGTTCCTTCTCAAGCTTTGATCGATTGCCTGAGCGGTAATTGAAGCACTGGCGATAATCAATCCATCTACCGCTCGTCTAATCAACTCTTGCAGATAAGAGGTTTCCAAATGTTCATCATGATTCGCACTAAAAATTAGCGGGATAAAATTTTCTTCGCAGGCAGTCTGCTGGACGCCTTTGATAAACATACTAAAAAAAGGATTAGCCAAATCAGGAGTCAGGACACCGATCGTTTCTGTCGATTTAATGATTAAATGACGGGCACTGAAATCGGGTACATACCCTAATTTATGTTGAAAATGGTGAACTTTTTCCTGTGTCTCGGAGCTGAAACGCTGGCCTTTTCCATTAAGAATCTGCGATACCGCTGTTATGGAAACGCCAGAGGCGGCGGCAACATCGCGAATGGTTACTTTTCGAATCATTTTTTATCCTCCAACTTTTGATTCAACCACCCAATTGATTCAAAACATCTCTCAATACTACTTTATCATCTCTACGTAAGCAGTAAACAGCAGTTTTTTACGAACAAACGCTCATTTTCAAGCATTAAGCGATCATTTATTCGATAAATCATCCACCGCTTACAGGTTTTTATAAAAAAAGCCAAAAAAATTCTTCCAGTTTGCAAAAAGCACTCTGAAAGAATTCTATCATATTATCTGACATCTTTACAAAGCGGGGTACGGTCATTTCGCTTCAAGCAAGCTTAGTGCTCCTGAACCAGTTCCGGGTGGGCTTTATCGAAACGGTACTCAAAATAAAAATAGAGGGTGATGATCAAGTAACCGATTGCAGAAACGATAAACGAGAACTGCATTGAACCGGAAATGTCAGATACAGCCCCTTGAATAGCGGGAATGATCGCCCCACCGATCAGGGCCATAACAATGATTGCTCCTCCCGTTTCAGTATATTTCTTCTCAGTAATCGCGTCCAAAGTATGCGCATAAATCGTCGGCCATTCAGGACCGAAAAAGAAACTGGTCATAATGGCCGCGTAAACGGCGAGCATGCTGGGCACTGTAAAGCTAACTACCAGGCACAGAGTCCCCAAAGCGGAGAACCATGTCAATACCTTTGTGATTGAGTAGCGGGCAAGAAAGAAGTTAGCAACTAATTTTCCGACAAACCAGACAATATAACTATAAATCATAAAAGTCGACGCTGCACTGTCTGTGATATGGCTGTTTAGATTTAATGCCAGACGAATCGTAAACGACCAAACGGCCGTTTGCACGCCGGCATAAAAAAACTGAGCCATGACCCCTTTCATATAGCGCTTGTTGTGAGACAAATAACGAATGGTTTCGGACAAACCGGGCTTTGCTTCTTCCTGCTTCCCGGTTTCGGCAGCCTTAGCACGCGGCATCGGCGTTAAGGCGAAAATAACCAGGATGGCAACCAGAACAATCAGAATGTACTTGTAAGGCATAAGTGTTAATTGCAGCATTTTTTCACCATATGCAATACGTTCTGCGCCATGCATTACACTCATTTTCGCCTGCAGATTGCCTACGGATCCGAAGATCAAATACTTGCCGAGAATAATGCCTGTAATATCACCCAGAGGAACCAACGTCTGCGAGATGTTCAACCGCATATTGGCGGATTTCTTCGGACCCAGCATCGAACTGTATGTGTCGCACGAAGTTTCCAGAAAGCTGAGACCAACCGCAATGGCAAAAATTGCAACCAAGAACATGCTGTAGGTTGCTAAATGAGAGGCCGGGAAGAACATACTGCAGCCGACAATGTAAAAAAGCAGGCCGGTCATAATAGCAAATTTATAGCTGTTCTTTTTAATGATCAGCGACGCCGGAATGGCAATCAAAAAATAGCCGCCGTAGAAAGCGCTTTGCACGAAGGCCGTGGCGGTATCATTCAGCAGAAAAACAGACTTAAATTGCGTAATTAACTAAAACTTGAAAGTTAAAAAAGTGCCCTAACACCTTGCCGGTTCTACGTTTTCCACAAGTAAATTAGTTCAAGCTGCTGCTTTTTTCAGTTGTTTGCGGTAGCTGGTGGGCAGTTTTTCCAGAAAACTTTCGACGATCGTATCAATGGCTC
>NZ_JAUUBW010000002.1:0-126524 GCF_036598985.1 Sporolactobacillus sp. KGMB 08714 | reverse complement strand
TTGAACACGCCCTTTTCTAGGATAGTTTAATCATACGGAATCCCATTTTGACGTGTCCACTATTTAGACTAACTCTAGTTTAACGTTGATGCTGATTGCTCTTATCAAGCCTTCACCTGGATTCTTAATTACGTTTGCATCAATTTCAAAAAAGATTCCTATTGCGAGAATAAAGCATCCAAGAAGTAAAATGATGATTTTTAATGGAATAATAAGTATAAAATCCCAATATATGATTGCCATTTCGTGCTATATTTATGGCATAAACACTCCTCAATTAATTGGGTTTCGACACTTCAATTATACTGAGTTGTCGGTGTTCATGCTTTTATTTTTGCCTTTCCCCCGTACAGGGTAAGCTTTGAAGTTTTTGATGTTTCAAGTTTCAGTATAAATTAAATAAATATATAATTTTCTATAAAATTAGTTTCCACCGCAGTTATCAGGGCTAAAGAATTTCATTAGAAGGCTTTCTTCGACAAAAATTTATACTTGATTCAACAAACTTGTCGTAGAAAAAAGACCAGATCTCCTGAATCTGGCCTTTTAGTTCAATGTCTGCGCCACATCTGATAACAACATCTTCCAAAGCGTGATTAAATATCTTCAATTTTAGGCATATTCCGATATGATCGTTTACCTAAAACGGTGATAGCTTTCCCTTCAATATAAATTTCGGCAGTATCAACAATCTTTTCAGAACTATCACCGATTGCAATCAATGCCTGACCAGGTTCAACGACAAAGTCCATATTTTCATTGTAGAAGCCCAGCTGATTTATTTTGACCTCAAACTTAACTCGCTTCTTTTCGTGTGGTGCTAATCGCACTTTCTTATAAGCAATCAATTGCTTATTTGGGCGAACAACATGTGCATCCAAAAAGTGATAATATAGCTGAACTACTTCTGCTCCTGTGACGTTGCTTATATTTACGACTGTGCATTCGCATTTGATCAAATCGGTTGTAGACAACCTATTCTCTTTTAGAGTAAAATCACTGATCTTAAACGTTGAATAGCTCATACCATAGCCAAATTCAAAGAGTGGACGGAAATCCTCATCCACATAGCCACCAGTAAATATCACATCATCTGTCTCATGATCAATAGCGTCACTATAGCCACTACCAACCTTATGATTGTAGAAGCATGGAACCTGACCAACACTTCTTGGAATTGTGACGGGAAGCTTACCTTCAGGATTTTGCTTGCCGGAGATAATGTCAGCAAGCACTTGCCCACCAAATGGTCCTGGTAACCAGCTCTGTAGAATTGCGCCAACATGTTCCTTTGCCCATGGAAGAGCAAAGATCCCTGGTCCAAAGAGCACCAATACAACTGGTTTGCCCGTGGAAACCAACCGTTCCAAAAGCTTCTGTTGAACGCCCGGTAGACCTAACCCGGACCGATCTTTACCTTCACCACCGGTAACGTTGACCCAACCACTATTACCACCAAGAGTTGCAATAATGACATCGGATTCTTCTGCCACAGCAACAGCCTCATCAAAGTGGCTCTCGTCTTTATCAGTGATATCGCATCCTTGTTCGTACTGAACTTCGAACTGTTTTGCCAATGCTTCTCTCAATGAAATACCACCCACATTGCGAATGATTGTTGAGACTTTTGCCACATTAATCTCTTCGGGGTGGCTGAACATTCCGCTAATAAATCCATAACCTGAACTCTCAGGTGTTTTATTCTTATTCTTTTCATCTATCATGCCATTAAAGGAGACTTTTGCATCATCCCTATTTTCGGAAGCATTGATCATCTCTAGGTAAGCCGGATAACTATAACCGCTTACTGGATAGCGAATACTATCTGCATGAGGTCCAATAACCGAAATCTTCTGTCCTTTATCAAGAGGTAACAATTGATCTGCATTCTTCAGAAGAACGATTGATTCACTTGCAATCATGTGACTAACTTCTTGTTTTTTCGAATTAGTCATTGAAACTGCTAAGTTATCAACTTTCACATATGGATCCTCAAACAACCCACGCTTAAACTTAATGGTTAGTACTCTACGTACGGATTCATCGATATATTTAATATCAAGCTGCCCTTCACGGACATACTTCCCCAGCATCCCAAACGCATTGCCAACTGGAATCTCTGAGTCCAATCCGCCCTTTTTAGCAATTAGTCCTGCTTCAGAATAGCTTCTTGCGATTTTAAAGTAATCATACATCTTCCAAATAGCAGCTCCATCGGAAATTAACATGCCTTTAAATCCCATAGTGTTGCGAAGTAATCGACGTGTGACTTTAGGATTTGCACCAATCGGCAATCCATCAATTTCCGCATAAGAGGCCATAATGGCGTCAAGATCAGCGTCCTTGATGGCAGCCTCAAAAGGTGTAGCAAATACTTCGTAGAGCTCGCGGTCATTAAGCCGCTCTGTAGCCAGATTTAATCCCCCTTGTGTTTCTGAGTAACCTAAGAAATGTTTAGCAATAGCGCTTACACCTTGCTCTTGCATTCCTTTAATATAACTAGTACCCATCTGGCTGATTAAGTACTGATCTTCGCCGAATGTTTCATAAGTACGGCCCCACCGCGGATCTCGTGATACATCAATAACCGGACTCATAGCTGAATTGATTCCGACCGCATGAGATTCCTGACCTATAATTGAACTCATTTGATAGGCTAACTTTTCATCCCAAGTTGCCGCTAAATTAGTCATCCCTGGGAAAAGTGTCCCCCCTTCACCAGGATAACCCACAAGATTTTCAGACTGTAATGCCACGGGAATTCCAAGTCTTGTTTCACTAACGAAATAGTCCTGAAGTTCGTTAGAAATCCGTGCAATATCGTTACGATTTACCAGACCAACCAACGAATACTGTGTTAATCGACCTAAACCATTATGACCAATTTCTTTAAGTCTTTCTTTGTTAATTTGGCCGTTCTCAATGAGATTATATGGTAAGTTACCACATAATTGAGCGATTTTTTCGTCTAACGTCATCTGTAACATTAAGTTTTCGACACGTTTCTCAATTGGGTAGCTCGAGTTCTTATAGATGTCTTTCATACAAATTATCCTCCTTAATTGACGTCGCAACACAAGATCCATATTGGATCAGTTAAAGTTAACGATTGGAAAGTAATCTGATTTTGTTAGCATTGGTTCTAACCATTCTGCAAAATCTTTGGTAACATAGTTACCTTTTTCAGAAATGAAATTATCCGGGAGCTTCTTTTCCGTCATCATGACATTTTTAATGTCGATTAACCGATATTCAGCTTGGTAAGTACCATTTTCATTTTGCGATTTAAAGATGCCAACCATCTTATTACTTTCTCCATCCAAGGCTGCTTTTACAGCACGTCTGCCAACTTGAACAGCTTCCTCACGATCAATTGATGATTGGAGATAAATCGAACTGCGGCCAATAAGACCAGGTTTTTCATTGCGTGCCTTGATATGCCACTTCTTGATAACTAGGTTCGCTAGGTAATTGCCAACTTCGCCATAGTATACAGAACGTCCTTGTCGGAAGATTTCTGGAACGATCGGCTTGTTATTAGCACTGCGCAGGCCTTCACTTGCGACAACAACAGCGTAGCCTTTCTTATCATAGATTTCTTTGACGTCCGCTAAAAATTGTTTCTCATCGAAGACACGTTCCGGAACATAGATCAGATCAGGTTTTAAGTCATCATCATTTGACGCTAAAGCACTTGCAGCGGTGATCCACCCAGCATTACGTCCCATTGCTTCGATAATGCAGACATGGATCGGTAAAGAATGTACATCAGCAGTAACTTCACGAGTTGTTTGGATAATATATTTTGCGGCACTTAAGTATCCAGGGCAATGATCGATTACCGCAATATCGTTATCTATCGTCTTAGGCATGCCCATTACGTAAATTTTTGTGTTGCGCTCTGTACAGATACGACTTAATTCACCACATGTGGCCATAGTGCCGTTACCACCAGACATCAAAACATATTTAATATTGTTTTTCTCGAGGTGATCCACGATTGCATTATAGGCATCTTCATCCAGAGGATATCGAGATGAACCAATTGCGGTCCCAGGCGATGTTAATAAAGCATCGATATCACGACTTGATTTTATAGCCAAATCGATAAAATCATCCTTTAATACTCCTTGAACCCCATTACGGGCACCCCAGACGTGGTCAATGACGTCCAAATGTTCCTGACTTTCCCGGATAACTCCATACAAAGAGCTATTCAATACAACAGTTGGGCCACCGCCGTGAATTACCAATAAATTGTGTTTCATAAGTGTCTCCCTTTCGATAAATAAACCCTCAATTATAGTTTAATTAGGTAACGAAGAGCTTTTCCTACAAATTCTGCAAACGTTTTCCTTACAGGAAAAATGCAACCCTATGACTTTGACTTACTACCTGAATTCCCGGAAGATTATAACAAGGAGGCCAAAAGTCAGCATCAGACCTCTTTCTCATTGGTATAATTATGCAAGTCACTACTCTTTTTTTGATGCAAAATACCCGGGTTACCCTTTACGAAACTAAGAAGTAAACTCGGGCATTCAAACATTTTACGTAGTGGGTTATGATAGTCTGCGTTATTGGAATTACTTACCCAATCCTTTGAACATCAGAGTCTTGTATGCCTCAACACCAGGCTGGTCAAACGGATTTATGTCAAGGATCGTCCCTGAAATGTAAACAGCGAACTCAAAGAAGTAGAACAACTCGCCATAACTCTTTGTAGAAAGTTCAGATAAATGTATTTCAAATACAGGTACATTGATTTGTCTATGCGCTTCGATAGTCGAATATTCGGACACTTTGTTAATATCCCACAAATCCTTGCCATTCAGATAGTCAAAATTATCTCCCACATGGCTTGGTTGAATGGTCAGTGAACTACTCTTGTTATCCACAATGAGGAATGTTTCTAACAAGTCTTTTTGCCCTTGTTGTACATATTGACCAACAGAGTGTAGATCTTCTGAATAGGAAAGTGAGACTGGATAAATCCCCTTATCTTCCTTCCCTTCACTTTCGGCAAACAATTGTGTCCACCAGCGGCCAAATAAGTCTAATTGAGGTTCAAAATGAGCGAGGATCTCGATCTTATAGTCGTTTTGCAACAGATAGTTCCGGAAGCATGCATACCGATATGCTGGGTTGCTTACAGTTTGGTTTTTCTGGAGGGCATTCCGTATCTCGCGAGCTCCCTTAATCAGTTCGGTGATATCTATTCCAGCAACAGCCATTGGGAAAAGACCTACATCACTAAATGCGGAATAACGTCCACCAATATCAGTTGGGAAAATCAAGAATGGATAGTTTTCAGCTTTTGCCAATTCTTCGAACGGGCTGCCAATCGTCCCTGTTACGATCATATGTTTAGAATAGCTGTTACCATACTTTTTTTGAAGAAATGGCTTAAAGATTCGGAATCCAATGCCTGGTTCCAATGTTTCAAAATTTTTGGCAATAATGTCAACATAAACTTCTTTGTCTGTAATGTCATCTAGCAGTTTGTTGTAGTAGTTCGCAGACAAATTAATACCCGCATAAACAATCTTGCATTTTGCATTCTTTTTGCTTAATGCTTCAATTACAGCACGTGCAGCTTGGTTTGAGCCACCGACACCAACAAGAACCAGGACATCAGCATTGTTCCGCACTTTCTCAGCAAGTACATTCAGTTCGCTTATACATTGGTCGGAAGCCCACTTGTCGATCTTAAACCAACCCAAGTCGTTCTTATGAGCATCCGTATCTGGATTTGTTTCAATGATTTTCTTCAAGGTGCTCAAATGATTGTCCTGAAAAGTTTCAAATTCTTTCTTGGGAAAGTTACTTGTCGTCTTAGTATCAAAAGTCAACATAATATTTCCTCTTCTCTTCAGAAATGTTTTAGTTATATATAATAGAAGCCAAATTTAGTGACACTTACATTTGCCTTCAAAACGATTATTTAAAAAGTGTCATGATTCCTGCTAAAAGCAATGTGAAATTTGTAATAGTCGTAAACTTGGAATTATCCACTTTCTGATAAATCCAGTTACCTGCTATCATCGACACAATGAGCGGTATCATACTGTACGCCGAAAGTGCGAGAACTTCGATCTTTATTACATGTTGCCACATAAAGCTAACTAATAAAATTAGATTCAACAATATCCAGATAAGTGAAAGTGTTGCACGGTAACTTTCTTTCGAACTGTAATGTTCGTTCACAAAAAGAACTAACAGGGGACCGCCCATGATCAACAGGCCATGAATTACTCCGGCAAAAAGAACAATTAATATACCCTTCCAGGTTACTGGCTTTTCTGCACTATTGCTTTTCTGATATTTAGCTAACAGCAAATTGTATAGTGCCGCCAAAATAATAACACCCGACATAATCCATAACAGCAATTGATCAGATATCGTACCTGTCAACCAGATACCTAAAAGCATACCAATTGGCATTATGAGACACACGAATCTGACGATTTGCCAATTTATATAGCTAAATTCTTCTCTTAAAATCCATATACTCCAGACAAAGCCCACAAACATTAGTAATACCTTAGCATCAACGATATTCATGATCAGCACTAAAAACGGAAGTGCCAGCATCGTTCCGGCAAAACCTGTTATGGTTTGAACCCCCTGGGATATAAAAATGATTGCAAAAATAGCTAATAGCTCCTGTAGCATATACTTACTCCATCAATTTTTGATGTCGTTCTTGAAGGTCAATCATAATTTGTCCATATTTTTGTTCAGTTAATGGATAAATAAGCATTAAAATTACTGTTAATGCCGCCATAACTACGGGATATATAAAGACCAATCCACGAATCCCACCTAATGCTTGGGCAGTTTGCGCTTGGTTCGGAATATAACCCACTGTGGCTAAGACAATCCCGGGAACAACCCCCGCAGCCGCCTGAGACAGCTTACGGAAGTATGTGTAAGACGAATAAACAATCCCTTCTGAACGAACACTGGTTTTCCATTCACCGTATTCGACAACGTCAGAAATAAGTGCCCAGTTAAGACCACCGATTAAACCGTTCCCAAAATAAGAAATGCTCGTGAAAATAGTAAAAGTAATAGCAGAGTTTGTCAGGAAATAACCAATACCATCTGAAACTGCCCAAATTAAGCATCCGAGAATAAATGTATATTTTTTGCCAATTCGTTTGGTGAAAAATGGGATCATTGCAGATGCTAGAATGGCGAATCCCATAGTGAAGAATGTCATATAGGAAATAATCGTGATATTATGAAGTACATATTGCGCAAAGTAGAACTGAACGGCCTGCTTAACATTAAATGCTGAGAAAGTAAAAAGGTTTGATAAGCAAAGAATCAGAAGTGGGCCATTCTTGAACACGGCACCATATGACTTCATAATTTCTTTAAATCCACGAAATCCTTTGTTCTCGCCGGTGCCCTCTTCTGCTTCCATTGCCTTCAGTCGAGTCTTTTCGTCTTCATAGTGTTCTTTAATACAGAAGTAGCAAAATAACTGGCATGCAACCCCGCTAATTGCAAAGGCAGCGGCAGCAACAGAATAACCAATTTTTTCAGTTGGTAGTATCAAAACGATTGGCATAAATGCTACCGTAGATATTAGCACCCCAAAATTAGAACCAATCGTCCGCCATCCGGCCAGCATTGATCGCTCAACACTATTTTTCGTCATTGTCGGTTGCATTGACCCATAGGCGATATTAGATATACTGTATACTGTCCCAAATAGAATGTAGGTCACATATGACCAAATTTCTCTACCTGTTAACGAAAAATCTGGAACCGTAAAGTTAGCAATTAACAGTAGGCCTAACGGAAGCGTTGACCATAAAATGAATGGACGGAAGCGCCCACGCTTACCTATATTTTTACGGTGATCGATCGCAGTACCTACACCGATATCAGCAAAAGCATCCCAGATTTTAGCAACCAAGAATACGCTGCCTGCAGTAATAGCAGGCAGACCGATAACGTCGGTAAAGTACTTTAGTAAATACAGTTGCCCCATTTCAAAGAGAAAATTATTACCAAGATCCCCTGCGGCGTACCCAAATTTCTCTTTGAAGGTTAAAACTCGAGGAAATGTCCCTTTTAATTTTTCATTTCCCTCAATAGCAAGATTTGTTGCCATTAAATTCACCTTCTATCTTGTATTATTTTTTACAAGTTAATTTTAGGGGAAGAGAGAAACAATAAACGAAAAAACTACGAAAACGTTTTCAATATGTTTGTCAGAAAAAAAAAGAGTCGGAGAAAGCTTAAGCCAAAATCAGCAATTTCAAACCGTTTACAACGTTTAATATAATAACACCAAGTACGGTGATCCTATATAGTATTAAAACGTGCTTCGAAGATAACTTGTGGCTTAGAACTGCTCCGCAGTAACCTCCTAGTACTGCGGAGCAGAGGATGAAGATCAAGATGAGGCCTGAAATCTGCATCTCATCGAGCATTGGTATGCTGCCAGCCAGTTTGGAGATTTGGGAGAAGAAGATCGTGATGATCGAAAAGGTCGTCGCTGATTTTGGTGCAAACGAAAATACGGAAATCAACAATGCAACGTTGATCGGGCCGCCACCGATACCAAGCAGAGTTGCCAGCAGGCCTAACACAATTCCGCTACCAAATAGTAGCGACAGTTTCATGCCCTGGGAGAACTTGAGGTGCAGTGGGCGAGTGAAGATCAACGCTAAGATCAGGGTGATAATCAAGAGGATAATCTGAATTATGTTGACCAAGTGATCGTTATTTAAGATATGAGTTAACCAGACCAACAGGACATTGCCCAGATAACCGCCAATTACCGATCCGATAGCCAAACGTAAGGCCTCGCCCCATTCAATATCGATACCGTTTTTAGCCTGTTTATATGTTGATACGATGGACATGATAAACACAGCAAAACTCGAGTAGAAATTAATCGCAAGCAGAGTGCTGCGACCTAACGCGTCAAGCACTGGCTTGATGATGACTCCTCCACCCATCCCTGAGATTGCACCTATTACATTGGCACAAAGTACGATAAAGAAATAAATCAATCCCGTCTGAATGATGATACTCCCCTCCAATTAAAAGACAATCACTTGATAGAATGATCAAGTGATCAACCTTTTTCTTCAAACGGCACCATATTGAAGGTGCTAGTAATCCCCCCGTTACTGAAGAAAACTACCTGGATCCAACGTGAGATGCTGATGGTTAAATAGTTTTCTGGAAGATGCATAAAAAATCTTTTCTAGAAGTTAAAATAGTGGTTTTGAATCGCTGAAACACTGAGGTTATACATGACCAGGAAACTCAAACGATTGGCTTCAGCCAGATGTTTGACAGCCTCGTATTCCGGCGTAACCTTGACTAACTTGTCTTGGTAGTAGCCGCATTTGACCTTAAGCTCCCCTTCGTCAAGTACCAGAGTCTCGAAACGACGATCAAGGATCGCGCGGGTCATCTTGGCGATCCGCACGCCAAACGTCGAAGTCTCAGTCAGTAGTCGCCGTTCGAACTTGGCACGATCGGCCAGCTTACACAAAAGCGTGATCTGGAATGCCGGGCGGTTTTTCTTCATAATGATCGGCGTATAGTAGATATCAAGTGCACCATCAGCCATGGTTTCCTGGAGAAAGTTACCAAGAACTTCGCCGGTCATGTCATCGATTTCACAGGTCAGGCTATAGACTTGGTCTTTTTTTTTATCAACATCAAGCACCATAGTCCTCAACACGTTTGGATGATCGAATTTGTTAGTGCCACTGCCGTAGCTGATTGCTTTGACTGTGCCGTTGATGTCAGTGACAAAGTTCGTAGTCAATGTCTTAACAAGCGCTGCGCCGGTCGGAGTAGTCAGCTCGCCTTCAACAGAAAAATTGCTCAGTGGCACATCTTTCAGCACCTCCAAAGTCGCCGGAGCCGGCACCGGATACAGTCCGTGCTGCACATTGATCTTACCGTGCCCGGTCGGAACCGGTGTGCATTCGATCTGATCAACGCCCAGCTTGTCGATGGCGATGCAATTTCCGACAATGTCGATGATCGAATCCATCGCCCCTACCTCGTGGAACGCAACATCTTCAATTGGTACACCGTGGATCTTGCTTTCAGCCTTAGCAATAGTTTCAAATACGCGCAGGCTCATGTCCTTGACATGGTTGTTTAGGCCACTTTCTTGGATCATCTGCTTGATCTCTACGTAGTGATTATGGTGGTGCCCATGCGCCGAATGAACTTTATCGCCGAATTTCAGTGCCAGCCGGTTAGCAGTGATGTCGAATTGATTATTTTTAACAATCTTGAGGTCAAAGTCGAAGTTTACCACCTTACGCAACTCTGTGCTGACGTATTCGATGTCGACTCCGAGCCCACACAGAGCCGACAAGGTCATGTCCCCGGCAATGCCGTATCCGCAATCGATATATAGTGTTTTAGTCATGATTGGTCACTCCGGTTCATTCGTTTGATCATTAAACCTGCTTGATAAGCTGCGCCGAAGCCGTTATCGATGTTAGTGACGGTCATCCCAGACGAGCAAGACGTCAGCATCGACAGCATTGTTGTGATCCCCTGGAGATTCGCACCATAACCGATCGAGGTCGGAACTGCAATTACTGGTGCATCGACTAACCCGGCCACGACGGTTGGCAGCGACCCTTCCATCCCGGCAATAGCGATGATCACATCAGCCTTTTGCAGTTCATCTTGGTAGCTGAGCAATCGGTGGAGTCCAGCTACTCCGATGTCGAAAATGTGCTCCACGTGTATACCCATCCATTTGGCAACGTCAATAGTCTCCCATGCGATTTTTAAGTCAGAGGTGCCGGCGCATACAACATATAGTGCGCCTTTCTTGAGCTCGGGATTTGGCCTACCGGTGGTCAGAATCTCCGCATGCACGTCGTAGTGCAGATCAGTAAAGTATTGAGTGAGATAGTTGTATTTCTCTTGGGATACCCGGGTGGCCAAGACGCTTTCATCTTTATCCAACAAGACCTGTATGATCTGTTTAATCTGCTTGGCAGTCTTACCGCTGCTGTAAATCACTTCTGAAAAGCCTTTACGGTTAACCCGATCGATGTCCACCTTTGCGATATCAATATCAACGAATTTCATCGTGAACGCCTCCTTTATCGATGATTATCTTCTTCGCACCGTCATAATATCATTGCGACAAATCAATATTTGTAGTATCTATGATAACGTTTGCTTTTTGTCGTTAAGTTGCGTAAATTGATTATTTATGTAAGCACTTTTATAACAGCTACATTTTTAATTTATTCTGTATAATATAGGCATCTGTTTAAGAAGATTTTCTTGAAAAAAAGATAGTAGTAATGCTGCCTGAGATCAATACAACGAAAGAACATCGGTTCGCCGAATGATAATGATGGACCTTCTTCTTGAGATGTGTGTCCAGCTTGAGAAATAGGTGCATTTTGTTACCTTTGACCTTCCAATCCTCAGGCACACATTACTGCCGAAGAAAAGTAACAATAACATTGATTTAGAACTTTTTAAGTACCTAGGAACTATCTAACTTGAGTTAAAATTTCGGGCTTACTGAATCAAATAAAACGTTTGCATAAATTTGTACTTTGCTTTTTCATCTTCCCTTTAAACTGGATGGTGTGAGGGGGGATAAATTTATTGTGGGCTGATGGATAGGAAAACTGCTTATATACACTCCAAGCAACAGAACGCCTATTGGTTTGGAAGGAGGATCGTATCATGCAGGGGCGAGCAGGACTATCTCGTCGGAAATCTGGTCATCGGTCATTCTACTGAAAATGCATACTTTATGAAGTCCGAATAAAGAAATTATGGTGGGATTGGCTATGAAAGATCAGGTGACATTAAAAGATATCGCCAAGATGGCTGGGGTGTCGGTCTCAACAGTGTCACGCGTGTTGAACGGCAATGCAGAAAAGGCGGCCCGAGATTTAGTGAGGGAAAAGATCTGGCAGATCGCCAAGGAAAGCCACTATGTACCGAACAAGACTGCACAGAGCCTGAAGAAGGGGAATCCGGATGCCGATAAGCACCAACTGAAGTTTGGTATCATCTTTGCCCGGTTGGACAGAGATGACTACAATCCATTTTTCATGAAACTGGCACGAGTGATCGAAAAAGAAATCATGGTGCGCGGTGACACCGTGGAATTCAGCATGTTGTCTGCGGCGTTACGGATCACAGATGCCAACAGCTTCTTTGCAGAGCATTGCATTGATGGCCTGTTGATTCTTGGGAAATTTAGCGACTGGCTCTACGACAAGGTACGCAATCACGTTAAGGCGTATATCTACGTTGGCTTGAACAGGCTGCTTTATAGCGAGTTAGACCAGGTAATCTGTAACGGCTATTCAGCTGCGGTGACGGCAGTCAATTATCTGCATGATCAGGGGCACGAAAACATCATGTACCTTGGCGAAACGTCTGGGGAGATGCGCTACAAAGGTTACACTCATACCATGAGATTCTTTAACGATAAAGTTTCCAGAAAGAACATTGTCGAATGTCGCTTTACAATTAAAAGTGCTTATCAAGCATTGTTGGATCAGTATGATCCTCAGTTCACCGCTATCTTCTGTGGGAACGACCTTGCCGGAATCGGTGCTATTCAAGCACTGACCGAGTTGAGATACAGGATTCCAGAGGACGTTTCGGTGATCAGCATTGATGACATTGATTTGATTCAGGATTACAAGCCACTATTGACAACGGTTCACATTCCATTAGATGAGTTAGGCCGGATGAGCGTGCGGATGATTCTCGAACGCATTAATAAGATCCGCAAGATGTCGGTCATAGTAGAATTTCCGTACCAATTATTAAAACGTCAAACAGTTAGCAAAAAATGAAGGTGGAAATATGAAGATAATGGAAGAAAAAGAACAAGCATTGATTAACGAAATTAAGAAGCAAGACAAAGTCGCAATTGCTTTTTCCGGTGGTATTGACAGCGTTTACCTGACCAAGAAGGCCGTAGAAGTGCTAGGCAAAGAGAACGTTTTGGCCGTGATTGTCAACTCTGAGCTGTTCACAAACGAGGAATTCGACAAGGCCAAGAAGACCGCCGAAATTCTAGGAATCAATTTTGAAGGTACTTATATGCACGAACTGCACATATCAGCGATCGCTAACAACCGTCCAAACACTTGGTACAGCAGCAAGAAAGAACTGTACACCACCATCAAGCACGTAGCGGCCAGCCACGGCATAGCAACCGTTTACGACGGAATGATCATAGATGACTTTAAGGACTTCCGCCCAGGCATGAAGGCAAAAGATGAAGCAGGCGTCATCAGTCCACTGCAGATTGCTGGTTACTACAAAACCGATGTGCGCCGCATGGCCAAGGCAGACAGCATCAATGTGTGGAATAAGGTCGCTTCTTGCAGTCTGTGCTCCCGCTTCCCGTATAACACTCACATCACCAGGAAGATGATCAACCAAGTTATCGACGGTGAACGCTTCATGCATAGCTTAGGATTCAACACGGTTCGCGTCCGGCATCACGGCGATATAGTGCGGCTAGAAGTTGCGCCGGAAAAGATTGTAGATCTGGTGGCTAAGCGCGATATAGTGACTAAGAAGTTCAAGGAACTCGGCTTTTTATATGTTGCCATGGACTTTGAAGGCTATACCGAAGGTAAGATGAACGTAACGCTGACAGAAGAAGACAAGTTAGCCAGTTATACGGCTTAAAGGGATGAAGTAAACAATGTTAATAAACGGAAATGCATTATTAAAGACGGCGGATAAGTACGGATACGCACAGGCAGCCTTTAACGTGAACATGCTGGAACAAGTCGACGCAGCAATCACAATCCACGAAGCTATGCACGCTCCATTGTTTCTGCAAGGCGCACAGTTGAGCAATGCGTTCATCAGCGGGAATGTAGATTTCAAGCATGGCACTCTAGACGACATCAAGCGCGGAGCTGAGCTGCTGGGTAGTTATGTGGCCAAGAGGGCTAAAACTGCAAGTATTCCGATCGTTTTGCATCTAGATCACGGTTTAACCTTTGATGTGGTTAAAGCCTGCATCGAGGGCGGTTATACTTCCGTCATGATCGATGGATCCTCGAAGCCATTCGAAGAAAATGTGGCACTGACCAAGCAGGTCGTCGACTATGCACACAGGTACAATGTTACTGTTGAAGGGGAACTTGGAGTACTCGCCGGGGTCGAGGATCATGTATTTGCCAAAAACTCCAGCTATACCAACCCGCTGCAGGCTCTTGATTTTGCCAAGCGCACCGGCGTCGATTCTTTGGCGGTCTCCTATGGTACCAAGCACGGTGCAAACAAGGGTACGAACATCAAGTTACGTATGCAGGTGATCATTGCGATCAAGGAACTCTTTTTGAACGAAGGCATCGACGTCAACCTGGTTTCTCACGGTTCTTCCACAATTCCGCAATATATCGTGTCCGAGATTAACCGGTTTGGAGGTAACGTCAATGGTAGCGGAGGTATCCCGATCGACCAGCTGAAAACCGCTATCAAGTGCGGCATCAATAAGATCAACATAGACAGTGATATCCGCATGGCCTGTACGCGTAACATGCGCGAGATAGCCTATAATGATCCGGAGTTTGCCAAGGAACCATCCGTTTCTGGTGTTTACGCCCTCTTGAAGAAACACCTTGGCGATATTGATCCACGAACCTTTCTGGCACCAGCTATGGATCTGGTCACGACCAACCAGGCAAAAGACGCAGCTCAAGAACGTCTGAACCTTGCGATTAGCATGGGAACTCAGGAGATCATGGGCACCTTGATCGTTCAATTCGACATGTTGGGCATGGCACCAAAAGTTGCAAGGTACAGTGACAAATGAAGTATATCCACGTTAATCTGAAGCGTTTTGACATCCAGCGCGCATTGGGCGGTGTGAATGACTATGCACTTTCAGAAAAAAAGGATTGGGCTCAAAGTATCATGGTTCAGCTGAATGCGACAATCAATCAGTTTTCGTCACTGGACTACCAATTCGTCTTTTATCTCCCAGAGGCATATATTCTGACAGCGCAGGCAGCCAAGAGCGTGCAGTCTCCAATAAAGATCGGATGTCAGTCCGTCTTCCGCCATGACACGTTTGAAGATGGCAACATTGGCGCCTATACGACGATGCGGCCGGCCAGTGCAATGACAGGTCTCGGGGTGCACGACACGATCATTGGTCATAGCGAAGAGCGTGCGGCTAAGCTCAATTTTTTGCGTCAAGTCAGTGCCGATGATGACAAGAACCTTCAGGCGATCCATGACGACTTACAAGCAGGAATCCAAATGGCCCAGCACGCCAATATGAGGGTGCTGTATTGCGTCGGTGAATCAGCTGCGGTCCGAGATGACGGGTCATGGAAAGATGTGATCAAGGCCCAACTTAACTTTGACTCGGACAAGATCAATCTGCACAATCTGAAAATCGCATATGAACCGATCTGGGCGATCGGACCGAATCGGCCGGTGCCAGACGGCAATGCGATCGAAGCCGTTGCAGCCTACATTCATGAGCTAATCGGTGCTGATATCCCGATCCTTTATGGAGGCGGGCTGAAGGAAACCAACGCCCAAGAGATCGCCGGGTTGCCGGATATCGACGGCGGATTGATAGCCTTAACGAACTTCTCTGAACGCATTGGTTTTTATCCAGACCAGTTCATCGATATTGCGAAAAAGTATGCAAGTGGGGTGGCAAGTCATGAAAAGATTTGAATTTGAATATGGGGCAGGGACGATGTCTGCCGAGTTACCGGATGACACCGATGTCTTCATTCCCGGCGAAACAGTTTCTGATCCACCATGCATTCCAGAAGACAAGCTGGAACAAGCCTACATCGATTCCATCAGGCACCCGATTGGTATGGAAACACTGGATCATCTGGCTAATCCGGACTCAAAGGTTACTATTATCTTCCCGGACATCGTCAAGGGTGGTACTCAGCCAACCTCTCACCGTAAGATGGCTATACGAGTCATCTTGGAGGAGCTCGGCCGTATCGGGTTGCCGGATGAAAATATTTTGATGATTTGCTCAAACGGTCTGCACCCCAAGAACACCCAAGAAGAGATCCATAAAATTTTGGGCGACGACATCTTCAATCGCTTTTGGTACAAGCACCAGATCATCAACCACGATAGTGAGGACTATAATCACTTAGTGGACTGCGGATACAATGAAGCCGGTGATCGTGTTTTCTTGAATAAGTACGTCTATGATAGCGATGTGGCCATCATGATCGGTCACACTCAAGGGAACCCATACGGTGGGTATTCCGGTGGCTATAAGCACTGTGCGACAGGGTTGAACCACTGGCGCTCCATCGCCGCCCACCATGTGCCAGCGGTCATGCACAAGAAGGATTTTGTGCCGGTCAGCACGCACTCGACCATGCGGCACAAATTCGATCAGATCGGCCAGTGGCAAGAGAAGTCCATGGACAAAAAGTTCTTCTGCTGCGACGCGGTCTTAGATAGTCAGTCCCGGCAAATCGAAATCAACAGTGGCTGGGCGAAGGAGATGCAACCGATCGCCTGGAAAACGGCCAACAAGCGAACTTTTGTACCGTGGGCCAAGAAGAAGTATGATGTGATCGTCTTTGGCATGCCGCAGAAGTTCCACTACGGCGACGGTATGGGAACAGATCCGATCATGATGATGCAGGCTTTATCTGCCCAAGTTATACGTGATGAACGGATTATGAGCGACCACTGCGTTTTCATCTGTTCCTCCTTGTGTAATGGATTTTTCAATGATAATCGCTGGCCATATATGCGTGAGCTGTACAAGGATTGGACCGAAGACAAGTTGAATATGAACAAGCTTAGCGACATGAATCGGTTGGGTGAATACTATGCGACGAACAAGGAATACATCCGTCGCTACCGCTACACCAATGCCTTCCATCCGTTCCATGGCTTCTCCATGATGGCCTGTGCGGGCTTGGCGGAAAAGGACACCAGTGCGATCTACATCGTCGGCGCTGAAAAACCAGGCTATGCTCGGGCAATGGGGTTGAAGACCCGTGCAACCTTCGAAGAAGCGCTTGAAGACGCCAAGAAAAAGTTTGTCGGGCCGCATCCAAACATCCTTGCCTTGCCGCGAACCTTTACCACCATGTCTGCGCACCTAATGATGGCAGACGAAGATCCATCGGTTCAATAAAGCCTTCATACGTTTCATCTAATAGGGATGTGCCTAAACAATGGTTGGTGCACATCCCTTTTTGTTTGTCTAGGAAATATAAAATAATCAACTTGTGAATAACTGTCCGTTACACTAACTGGAATGTTCGAAGAGCTTCTAACATGAACCCACATCAACAAAAGGGGGCGCCATCAAACAAATCCTAAAGAGACACCTTTGATGGGTTTTGGCAGCTCCATTCTGACCGTTTTTCGAAAGCTTATCGGGATGATTACATTGGTGACCATGAGTGGCAGTCAAGTAATTATATTCGATGATTACCTGAGGAAATCCTGGAGTAACTTCTGCCAGGATTTCCTCAGAAGTGGGGTCAAGAGATACATATTCCTGATAATTATTTGAATCCGGAGACCTGCCTAATGTTTGGGGCCGTAATGGTTCCTGTACTGGCCGTGTCCGTCCGCAGGGTTCGAAAAAAATGCCGGAAAAGAGTGTAGCGCTGCACTGTCCTTTTAAATCAGTGTATGTGTATTGTCCAGTAAATCTTTGGATTCATATTTCCAATGACCGATAAGAAGCAGATGTCCACGGTTCTTTTCGGTTCCTGTAACGGCAACTTTCTATATATGTAATCAATGTAAGACATTTTAGCGCTGGAATGGTCAGCCGTAAAAGGTTGATATTGTTCTGATGTTTTTCCCCTATTTAGGGCTTGCTGAACATAAAGAAAATGTTGATACGGCAGGCTTTTTGAGCACTTTTGTCGAATAGATAGGCAAGGAGAAATCCTGTATTCCCGGGCTTTTTCGGGAAAAAACCTGGCACATGGGGCGACCGGATTGTACAAATATCAGGAACATCAAATGATTCTGCCGGAAGACTTTTTTCTTCCCTTTGAAGGAACGTTGAATAAAGATAACCGCTGGGTGAGGCTGGCCCAACTTATTCCCTGGTGGAAGGTGGAGGAACACTACGCCGCGACCTTTAAAAAAGCGACGGCCAAAGGGACCCGGCCTTTCTCGGCGCGGCTAGCCCTGGGCGCCCTGATTATCCAGCAGCGTCAGGGCACCTCGGACCGGGAAACCGTGCAGGAGATCATGGAAAACGCCTACATGCAGTATTTTCTTGGCCTCCCGGGTTTCCAGCAGCGCCCGCCTTTTCATCACTCGATGATGGCCCGGTTCCGCAAACGGCTGAAGAAACGGGACATTGATCAGATCAACGAATGGCTGATCCAGAGCGATCAGCCGGACGATCAGCAGCGTCCGCGGGACAGCCATCATCAGGATCCCAAACCCCCGAGGGATTCAGAAAAGGGAGCCGAAAAAGCGGGTTCGTCCGACGGGACGAAGCATCAGGGAAAGCTCCTTCTGGACGCCACCTGTACCCCGGCCGATATCGCCTATCCCACGGACTTGTCGCTGCTCAACCAGGCGCGTGAGAAACTGGAACAGATGATCGATGAACTTTATGAACCGATCCGGAAACGGTGGCAACGGAAGCCGAGAACCTACAGGCGGAAGGCGCATCGAGCCTATTTGGCGGTGGCCAAGCAGCGCCGGCCCGGCGCCGCCAGACGCCGGAAGGCTCTGGGCAGACAGCTGCGTTTTGTGAAAAGAGATC
This sequence comes from Sporolactobacillus sp. KGMB 08714, assembly GCF_036598985.1. Lineage (NCBI taxonomy): Bacteria > Bacillati > Bacillota > Bacilli > Caryophanales > Sporolactobacillaceae > Sporolactobacillus > Sporolactobacillus sp. KGMB 08714. The sequence continues at coordinate 107,761 of NZ_JAUUBW010000002.1, read as the reverse complement.
TCAGGATCCTTAAAAAGCTGTCTGCCCAGTCGTCCCTAACCCCATTACCGTTACCTGCTGGTCATTCACGAACTGTACCGTCAGCAGGACGAGATGTACCGCCAGCACAAGCATCGGATTGACGACCGGATTGTCAGCCTGTCCCAGCCGCACATCCGCCCGATTGTGCGCGGAAAAGCGAGAACCAACACCGAGTTCGGGGCCAAAGTGGCGATCAGCCTGGTGAATGGTGATGCCCGGATCGAGCGGCTGGACTGGGACAACTTCAACGAAGGAAAGACGCTTCAGCGATCGGTGGAAAACTATCGTCAGCAGTATGGCTTCTATCCGGAAGCCGTGCTGGCGGATACCCTCTATCGAAGCCGGGACAACCCAACCTACTGCAGGGACCGCCACATCCGGCTCAGCGGTCCGAAACTGGGTCGCAAACCGAAAGATAAAAGCCTTCAGAAAGCAGAACGGAAAACCGACCGGCGCGATTTCAAGGGACGGATTCCCATAGAGGGAAAGTTTGGCGAGGGCAAGCGCCGTTTTGGCCTGAACCGGATTGACACGCTGCTGAAAGAGAGCAGCGAAACGGTAATTGCGCTCAAGTTCCTGGTTATGAACCTGGAGAGGCGCCTCAGGGCTTCTCTGCGCTTTTTGGCACAAATTGCGAACGCGTGTTTCCTTTTAATCCACAACGCTTTCAAAACAGCTTAAAAATCCTGATAAAAACCTAATTTGATATTGGTTCAGCAAGCCCTATATAGATTTATCGATTCTTCGCCAACCAAATTTCTATCTACAATGATTCCATATTTTTACTGTATAAAATCGGCAAAGTTATCCTTATTATACAGTTCGCTCTCTCCTCTACATTCAGATTAGTCCTGCTCCTTGAAAGAAAGATAATTGTCGTCACCGACTATAAAGTAGTCGAGAACATCAATACCAAGAATGCCCCTGGCTGATATCAGTCTCTTTGAGACCTCCTTATCTTCATTGCTTGGCTCAACAATACTTGATAGATGATTATGTGCTATCAAAATTGACGCGGCATTGGACAAAACAGCTGTCTTGAACACTTCGCGGGATGAACAATGGAAGAATTTAGGCTGCAAATATGGCAAATGTTTATCGATGTTGGTTGATTTTTGTATCCGGCGTAACAACAACAAAATACTCTCGATCTCTACACTCCAAAAAGGGTTTGATACATTGATAGCTGTCCTCTGGAGAGCGAATGAATCGATTGCTGTAAAGCATACTTTTTTCTTTCACTACTTTTAACGATATGATACTCACACGCTTTAAGCTCTTGGCGTCTTTCAAACTAACAAATGGCAGTGATTGGTAGAAAATGTTCATATTTTGTACGCTCCCTCTAAGGTCAGAATAATAAAAGATAATGAGTATCCGTTTCATCAAACGAATTCCCATTATCTTTTTCAAAGCAATAATATGAGAAAAACCGGGCAAAAAGCGCCCGGTCCTTTTTAGACTAGAGGAAATCCTCTAGTCTGTATTCCTGACCCTGTGTCCCCTTGTAATATTCCGGATACATCTCTCCGCCACAGTTTTCACAGGAGAATCGTGGTGGGATGATCGAATCTCCTCCATCCATGAAATCCAAATCCCGGACGACTTGGAGGGGAATGTCCTCTTTTTCATGACAAGTCAAACAGATGAATCGAACGGTTTTCTTGTTGCCCGCTGGGACGGGCTTCTTTTTTTTCTTAACCGGTTTTCTGCGTTTCTTTTGAGTTGAGATAGCGGATCTCCTCCTCTAGATAGTTTTGTGCGGTTCGGCCCAAAGCTACTTTAATTGTTAAGAGTCCCTCTTCGAGGCAGACTTCTCCCTTGTATTCATAATAGTTGCCACACTTCGGACAAACCAAAGGATCGGTATGCCCACTTGCGATCACTCTTTCTCTCCAGGTTTGGCGACGAAGAATTTTTTTGACCTTGACCACCCAGCGTTTCGTTTCTTTTTGCCAGGCCATCAACAATTTTTGGCTTAGGCTCTTGCTTCTTCTGGAATATATCCCGTAATGTCGGATGGTTTTAAACTGCTCATCTGGGATATGCCGAATCAGACGCGAGATAAATGCTGCAACAGGCAGCGTCAAATGCTTTTCCTGACCGTCTTTCTTGTCTGTATATTTAAAGGTCACGTTGTGACCATCATAATCTTCAATCCGATTAAGCCCTATAGCAGGCCGGCGAATATAGCGGCCGATATAGCGGAGCTGCTCTTTCACATTGCCCCGTTGTTTAGGGGCATAGACATAAAAGCCCTCCCCATTTTGAGAGAACGCCTTCTGAAGCCTTGCCTGAACCCTTCTCTTTTCTGTTGGGTTCAAAAGTTTGCGGATGAGTTTCAGAACGACCGTCTGCCACTGTTTGCGAAGCATGGTAAAAGGGATAAAATCGTAGGACTTCCACTCACCCTTTTTCGTAAGGCCTCCCATACTCACCAGCATATGGACATGCGGATTGAAGTTAACCTGCGAACCGAAGGTATGTAGACCTGCAATGATTCCAGGAATCACTTTAGCTTTCTTCTGAAAATACTGCTGAATCAGCCTTGCGGCTTCATCCATTAAGGGCTTTAACAGCTGCCGGTGCCAGAGAAAAATATCACGTAAGCCTTCGTCAAGGGTGAAAATCACATGGCGATGATTCACCTGCAAGACATCTTCCGTCAGCAGCCGGCTCCATTCCTCGCTCTCTTCCACGGAACAAGTCGTGCAAAATCGACCTTTACAACGGAAAGGAACCTTACGAACATCATGGCAGCCCTCACACACCAAGAGCTTGAATCCTTTTTTCAGATTCCCACAGTCTCGAAATTTCTCGACTTCTTTGATCACAATTGGGCGTAGTCGATCCCCATACTTTACTTTAAAGGCTTCCCAATGTTCGTGATGATCAAAGAAAATACGTCTCAAAATATTTTTATCCATAAAGAAAAGATACCACAGTTACAAGCCCCGTGATACTTCCATTTTTTATACTTTCTTATCTTTTAAATTTAAAAAAGCATTTTAATACGATGCTTCCTTTCAAAGAGTATTCAGGAATTCCCCAATCATGCATTCTGTCTAGTTTTTCGCGCTTCATAGCAGTAAAATATGATTAGTTCATGTTTCCTCCGTATACGATAATTCTGTCCACCCCAAGATGCAGCGAAGGCTATCATGGACCTTGTTGAGAAAGCATTCGGGAAACGAGGTTGTTCAACATGGTAGATAAAAAACAGATGACTGAAGAGGAAATAAAGCTTAACTTCATCACGCCGGCCATAGAAAAGAATTGGAACAAACAACAGATGCGGATGGAATATTTTTTTACCGATGGAAGGATCAATATTGCTGGTAAGAAAGCAAAACGAGGAAAAGCCAAAAAGGCGGATTACCTTTTGTTCTTTACAGACAACCTCCCATTAGCCGTTGTAGAAGCCAAAGACAATAATCACACTGTTCTTGGGGGTATGCAACAAGCGATTACTTATGCCCATATTTTAAAGGTACCATTTGTCTATTCAAGTAACGGAGACGGTTTTGTTGAGCATGATATGACAACCGGTAAAGAAAAAAGTCTTTCATTAAGTGATTTCCCAAGTCCTGAAGATTTATGGCAACGCCATTGCAAGGTAACTAACATTTCCCAAGAGCAGAAAGATATCGCTTTAACTCCTTACTACTATAAACCAGGCGGCAAGATTCCCAGGTATTATCAGTTCATTGCGATCAATCGAACGCTTGATGCCATTGCCAAAGGTAGAAGAAGAGTGCTTATTGTATTGGCAACGGGGACAGGTAAAACCTTTGTCGCTTTTCAGATTATGTGGAAATTGCTTACTGCCAAGAAAGTGAAAAAGATATTGTTCCTGGCTGACCGGAATATTCTTGTCGACCAGTCTAGAGACAATGATTTCAAACCTCTGCAAAAAGTTATGACCAAAATTGAAAAACATCAGGTCGATACAGGATACCAAGTATATCTGTCCCTCTATCAGCAGTTAAAGGATAAAGATGAAAACTATTATAAGGAGTTCGACAGAGATTTCTTCGATCTTATCATTATCGACGAATGCCACAGAAGTTCTGCTGACGAGAACTCAAATTGGCATGATATTTTAGATTATTTCAAGAGCGCCGTCCACATCGGTATGACTGCAACGCCAAGGGAAACAGAGGATGTTTCCAATATCCATTACTTCGGAGATCCCATTTATACCTATTCTCTGAAACAAGGTATTGAAGACGGATTCCTTGCCCCTTACAAGGTCATCCGCGTAAATCTTGACATTGATGTCAATGGATTTAGGCCCTATAAAGGCATGCTTGATAAATATGGAAATGAGCTTGATGATAGGCTCTATGAACAAAAAGATTTCGATAATATCCTTGTCGTAGAAGAACGGACGAAAACCGTAGCCAAGAGGCTATCCGATTACCTAAAAGAAGTCGACAGATATGCCAAAACCATTGTATTCTGTGTTGATATCCCTCATGCAGAAAGAATGCGCCAGGCTTTAATCAATGAAAATTCAGACCTTTTTGTCGAAGATCCTCGCTATATCACACAGATTACCGGTGACAATGAAGAGGGAAAGAAACAACTCGACAACTTTATCGACGCATTCGAAAAGTATCCTGTGGTAGTAGTGACCAGCAGGCTTATGAGTACGGGTGTGGATGCAAAAACCTGCAAAGTTATCGCTCTGGATCGCCCTATTGGAAGTATGACTGAATTCAAGCAAATAATTGGGCGTGGCACTAGAGTCAGAGAAGACCGAGGGAAGATGTTCTTTACCATCCTAGACTTCCGTAAGAATTATACGAAGTTTAGTGACCCAGATTTTGATGGTGAACCAGTCAGTGTATTCGATGTTGGAGAGGCAGAAAATTTTCCTAATGATGATAATAATACGTTAGACAATCGTTCAGATGAAAATAACAACAATTCCGGTAGTATCGCAGAATCTGGCGAAAATTATGGAGATGAAAAAGAACACCGTAAGCGGAAAAAATATATTATCGATGGCATTCCAGTGGAAGTGATTAACGAACACGTCGAATATTTGGATGCTAATGGGAATCTGATAACGATGAGCATTATTGACTATTCAAGAATGAATCTGAAGAAAGTTTATCCGATGTTTGAGGATTTCCGCAAAGCATGGCTTGCGAACAAGAAAAAAAGTGAACTTTTAGATCAGTTGACTGAAGATGGCGTCTTTATTGATCCAGTCAAAGACACATTTGAAAAAGGAATCGATGAATACGATATTCTCTCATATATTGGTTACGAAAAAGAACCTCTGTCCAAAAATGAGAGAATTGATGCTATTCTGCGTTCTGGTTACCTAGATAAGTTTACTCCAGGAAACCAAGAAATCATCAAATTGCTGCTTGACGAATACAGAACGAAAAGTATTGATGAACTAATGAATTTGAAAGTACTGGAATTACCACAATTTATTCAGATTAATTCCCCGATGAAAATCGTAAAAAGCTTCGGTGGAAAGAATAAATACAATGAAATGCTCGATGATGTATCCGGTAATATCTACATTGCATAGACCCAAATGAAAGTGAGCGCACATAATGTCAATTGGAACGTTTTTGAAGCGAATGATGGATATCATGAGAGATGATGCAGGTGTCGATGGGAGCGTACAGACCCTGTCTCAAATTGTATGGATGTTATTCCTTAGAGTTTATGATATTAAGGAAGAAGCTTGGGAGCTTTACGAGGATGATTATAAAAGTGCTATTCCTGAAGATTGTCGTTGGAGAAATTGGGCAATTGGCTCGTCTCAGAAAGACCAGTTGACCGGTGAGGACCTACTGAAATTTGTAAATGAAAGACTCTTTCCTTCTTTAAATATTGATTACTCCAGAAACGCCAAGACGTGTTACCATTGTTCCGGAAGTGATGGAAGACGCATCAAATTACATGAAAGACGGCGTCTGCTTACGACGAGCGGTGAATCTGATTGACGAGATTGATTTTGAAGACTATGGGGAGCGGCATGCATTCAACGATATTTATGAAACTTTATTAAGAGAACTTCAATCGGCCGGCAAACAAGGCGAGTATTACACACCAAGAGCCCTAACTGCTTTTATTACAAGCAAAGTCGCTCCTAAGCTCGGTGAAAGAATCGCAGATTTCGCCTGTGGCACTGGTGGATTTTTGGTTGATGCGATCAAGTATCTTCGTTTACAGGTCAAAACTACTGAGGATAATGCTATTTTACAAAACTCGATTATTGGTATAGAAAAAAAGCAGCTGCCTTACATGCTTTGTACGACCAATCTCTTATTGAATGATATTTCCGATCCACAGATTATTCATGGTAATTCGTTGGAGCGAAATGTTAGGGAATACAGAGATGATGAAAAAGTATCGGTCGTGTTAATGAATCCTCCATACGGTGGAAATGAACAATCATCCATTCTTAATAATTTTCCAGCCGATCTGAGGGACTCTGAGACGGCAGACTTGTTTATGATTGAAATTTTATATCGATTGAAAAGAGAGGGCAGGGTAGGCATCATTCTTCCTGACGGTTTCTTATTCGGTACGGATAATAGTAAAGTAGCAATTAAAAAGAAATTATTGGAAGAATGCAATCTACATACCGTAGTCCGTTTATGTGGTTCCGTATTTACGCCCTATACAAGTATTGCCACTAACTTGCTTTTCTTCGATAAAACAGGGCCTACGAAGGAAACATGGTTCTATCGTTTTGATCTACCGGAAGGATACAAAGCCTTTTCCAAAACAAAGCCTCTGACTCTTGAACACATGAAAGTTATTGATGAGTGGTGGGACAACCGCGTTGAAATTAAGGATGAAAAAGAAGATGAATCCTTAACCGATACATACAAGTCAAAAAAGTATACAATTAATGAAATTATTTCGAATGGCTATAATCTTGATTTATGCGGATTCCCTCACAAAGAAGAAATTATTCTCGAGCCAGAAGAACTGATTCAAAATTATGAGCAAGAACGAACAAAACTCAATAAGGCTATAGATGATAAGCTAGCAGTCATCATGCAGATGTTAAGGGAGGGATAATCATGACCGCAGAAGAATTAAGAAAATCTATACTGCAACAAGCAGTCATGGGAAAACTTGTCCCTCAAAATTCAAATGATGAATCTGCTAGTGTTTTGTTAGAAAAGATAAAAACCGAAAAAGATCGTCTGATTCAAGATGGTACTATAAAAAAGGAAAGAATGCTTCCTCCTATAACTGAAGAAGAAATACCATTTGATATTCCTGATAACTGGCATTGGGTACGATTAAATGATATTTCAACGTACATACAACGCGGAAAATCGCCTAAATATTCTGCAATTCCAAAAATACCGGTTATTTCACAAAAATGTATACAATGGGAAGGTTTCAATCTCTCAGTATCAAAGTTTATAGATCCAGACACGCTAATAAAGTATGAAAAAATTAGATATATTATGAATGATGATATTCTTTGGAATTCTACTGGGACTGGAACTGTTGGAAGGGCTAATATATTTACAGATTTAGAACGAAAAGATTATAAACATATTGTTGCGGATTCTCATGTATCTGTTGTTAGAACATCTCGTTATATTAATAGCAGATTTATAACCTATTATATTGCCTCTCCGATAATTCAATTCTCAATGGACAAATTAACATCTGGATCAACAAAACAAAGAGAGCTGAATACAAGCACCATAAAATCATTGCTTGTGCCTATTCCACCTCTCCATGAACAAAATAGAATTGTCGAGAAAATTGAACGATTAATGAAAGAAATCGATGAGTATGGAAAAATCGAAGAAAAGCTAACATCATTAAACAATAAATTCCCCGATGATATGCGAAAATCAATCCTCCAGTACGCTGTTCAAGGTAAACTGACAGAGCAGAGGAAAGAAGATGGTGATGCTAGGGATTTGCTAAATATAATCATGGAAGAAAAAAAGCAGCTAATCAAGGAGGGAAAGATTAAAAAGGAAAAAGCATTAGCCCCGATTACCATGGATGAAATACCTTTCAACATTCCTGATAACTGGGAATGGGTACGATTAAATGATATTTCAACGTACATACAACGTGGAAAATCACCTAAATATTCTGCAATTCCAAAAATACCGGTTATTTCACAAAAATGTATACAATGGGAAGGTTTCAATCTCTCAGTATCAAAGTTTATAGATCCAGACACGCTAATAAAGTATGAAAAAATTAGATATATTATGAATGATGATATTCTTTGGAATTCTACTGGGACTGGAACTGTTGGAAGGGCTAATATATTTACAGATTTAGAACGAAAAGATTATAAACATATTGTTGCGGATTCTCATGTATCTGTTGTTAGAACATCTCGTTATATTAATAGCAGATTTATAACCTATTATATTGCCTCTCCGATAATTCAATTCTCAATGGACAAATTAACATCTGGATCAACAAAACAAAGAGAGCTGAATACAAGCACCATAAAATCATTGCTTGTGCCTATTCCACCTCTCCATGAACAAAATAGAATCGTTTCAAGGCTCGAACAAATATTAGGTATTATTAGAGAAGCAACAGAAACAATAACTAATATAACCACTTGACGAAAAACAGTTTTATACTATAATACGTCCTCAACTTTAGAGCTACAAGGTTGCTAATTAAAATTATACTTGCTCATTTTCAATCAGACGCACATTTGGTATCTATATTTATTAAAAACCTCATTTACTTATGATACGGTTCTCCGTAATGAGTGTAAGTGAGGTAGCTGTAAACAAAAACTAGCTTTTTATAAAGCATTTTAATAAAATACAATTAATAAATGAGTTGTAAAGATTATGGAGAAGGGTTACTAATGATTATAAATGAAATTCTCAGTGAATTTTTTAAGGAAAGCAGTTATAGGTCTTATGTGCTGTTTGAAACATTGATTCTTGAAGTTCTTTCTGAATATTTCAAAGACAAGGACAAAAAACTTATAACTAACTTTGGAACTCAGAATCCCTTTATTCGTGATGAACTTGATGCTATATCTCTAGACGATTTCGATAACTACCATGGGGCAACCGTTTTTGAGATAAAATCTTATCGAAATAAGCATCTTCTAATTAATCTAAAGAAAACGTATGCTAAACTATTATTGTCAATTAAACAAATGGACTTAAATATAAGAAATATAATCTTCATTATTTCACTGGATCTTGATAAAGAAGAAAAAAGCGAAATTGTAAATAGACTAAAAGAAAAAAGTAATTTGCGAATTGAGATATGGGACACAAAGGATCTTCAGACTCTGTTTGATAAATATCCAAATGTCGTATCGAGATCCATGAAAAACATTTCTAAAATTGCCGTTAACAATCAAGTAAATAAGAGCATTAATAATGAATACTCTGACTTACTCAACGAGAAGAAGCAACACATTTCTAATCTAAAGCAGAGTTTTCACAAAGATAAACTTGTTTTGTTCTTAGGGGCCGGCGCTTCAAGAGCAGCTAAAATACCAGCGTGGAATAATCTAATTTCAGGCTTATTAGTATCATTGCTTAGTGAATTACTAAAAAAAAATAACATTGAATTATCATCGGAAGAAAAGAATTACATAGTAAAAGAGCTCAAAGAGTCAAATCAAAATTCCGCTCTTCTTTTAGCACAATATGCCAAATGTGGATTACAGGATCTATTTACGACTACAATAACGCATATATTGTATAAGTCATGCATTAGCGAATCTAGTTTACTAACTGCTCTATCTAAGCTCTGTAAACCATTGAGAAGTAGAATTGGCATACAAGGCGTCATTAATTATAATTTCGACGATTTGGTTGAGTATAATTTCTCTCAACATGACATCAACTACCATGCTGTTTATCAAGAAGCCGATGTTCCAGCACAAGACGAATTGGGTATATATCATGTTCATGGGTTCCTACCCAGAGAGCGGGAAAAATACACTGATCTAAATAAAAGTCTATTAGTCTTCTCAGAGAAGGGCTATCATGATTTGATGCTTGACCCTTATAATTGGGCAAATTTAGTTCAACTGAATTATTTGAGAGAAAACACTTGTCTGTTTATAGGGTTATCTTTAACTGACCCTAATTTGAGAAGACTGCTTGATATATCTGCAAGAAAGGCGGAAGACAATAATCCTAAACACTTTGCCATATTAAAACGAAAGTTGTTTCACGAAGAAATTATTAGTGCATCTAACATCGATTCTAAAAAGATCAAGAAATTCGACTTAGTTAACCAGCAGTTACTTGAAGAATACTACAAAGAACTGTCATTAAACATAATATGGGTAGATAGTTTCGACGAAATTCCTAAGATGTTAGATGAACTAAGCAAATAGGATTTTTGCTTTACCTCAAAGTACTTTACGCCCCATTGCCCATTTAATGGATATACGAATAATATAAACTTGATCTGGCAACTCTTTTTTGGGGTTCTCTGAAACGAATCGTTTATCCAATTTATCCTTATACAAATTAATTGACTCTTTACCATTCTGATGTTTATTGACAATGATCACATACTTTTTCTTCATGAAGTCAGCAAAGTCATCTTTATTGCAATTGTAAAATGCTGTCCCCCCTGCACATTTAAATTATTCCTTGCTTTTTGAATGAAAAGTCTTTACTATCTCCAATAACGATATGACCAAGCACATCAATACTAGGATATTTCCTGCGGGTTCAAGTCTCTTTGTTATATCTTTATCGTCTTGTTTTTGTCAATATGAAATTGAGCCCGAGTGATGGAATCAACAGCGAGCCGCCCTCGTTATTTAATATTACCAATTATGGAATAATACGGGATTATTTTTTAATTCATTTTAATTTGATCGAATATTTAAATTATATTGGGTCTCATAAATCAAGATTTCATTCTCATTATTATATCTCATTTGATCGATGATACCTGATTGTATAACAACTGAGTTAGAATCTGTATCAATACTTAAATATTGATTATATTTATTCACTAGAATGTTTGATAAAGTAATACTTAATCCGTTTTTAATAAGAGTGATTTTTGCCACATCATCAGTGCCATACTTGATACGCTCATAGAAATCCTTTTTTATTAATTTTAAGTCATTTAGTACTTCTATATATTTTATAAATATATTATCTAAAAAATCTTGTTCTTCTTTTATTCTAACAATCGCTAAATTTATTCGTTCTTTATGGGTTTTGCTTTTAATATCTGTCCATAACTTATTAAATCCACCATTTTTAGTTTTATCGCCCCACCTTCCCACATAAATATCCGAGTCCTCTTCTCTCTCTTTCTTCTTCCAATATCCAATAAAGCTTGAAATCATTTCATGATAAGAAGCACTTTTTATTCGCCAATCAAGAAACATATTGTAGAAATTTCTCGCTTCTGGATAAATCAGTCTTCGTAAATTGTTATATCTGTCTTCTGATCGCAGATACGGTAAAAATAAATTTGAAAAATAATAAAATATGTTTTTAGTATTATCTATTTGAACATTTCGATTTAAATCTACAATTCGTTGCATATCTTTTTCATTTTTTATAATATCAATTTCAGTAATATTATTTAAAAAGCATGACCTACCTATTTCTGTTTCAGCATATGTTCCACTATATCCGTTTATTATCCCTTGTTCAAAGTTCTCAATAAAATTGTCTGCTTCTTTTTTTCTTTTATTATTATCATCAATAATATCAACATTTTCTAATAGTACATTTGTAGGTATCTCCTTTTCCTTTTTATCAACTCTCATAACATTGCTTACAAATTTTTCTATGTTTGCATTTTTAGAATAATATTCTGATCCAACAATGTATACGGATGGCTCTAACTTAATCAAATTATTATTTGACTTAGAGAAAATTTCCTTAAATCTACAAATTCTCCCTATTAAATTTTTAAATTGTGCTGGACTCAAGTTACCCTTTCCTTTTTTGTTATCCAATAAGAATAAAGTAAAGGCAGGTATATTAACTCCTTCCAATAAGGTTGAACTAGTTACAACGTATTTCATTGATTTGACTTGTGAGTATATATGTTCAATATATATTCTTATATTTTCTGGAACTGAGCCATGATGATAAATCACTCCTTTTTTCATACAATTTATTAGCAGATAATCGGGATCCAAAAAATCACCCAAATGCTCACAAGCTTTATTAATTTCTCCAGAAACTACAGACGATAATTTCTCTATAAAACTTGATACAAAGTGCTCTATATCTGATGGTTTATTTAAGTATATTATGTTTTTTTCACTGCTTTTTCTAAGTATTACATCATTACTATTTTCAAAGACAGTTTCATCAGTAGTATAAAAAAATTCATTTAAAAAATGGTCATAATATTTAATTCTCTTATTTTTTTTAGGATTATATACATATAATCTTTCAGTCTTAATATATTCGTCTACTTTAAATGGGATCGGGCTATAACTTGCATACCTGACTTTTAAATTATCCACCTCAATTAAAAATGGCGTGAGAAATTTAAATTTAATATCAGTTTTTCTTTTTTCCAATATGGTTATCGCAGTTGCCAACAAAATATTACGATCATCATTTTCCAATAAATTATGTGCTTCATCAATAAACACGACATCAAAATATAAGTGCTTGCTATTTTTTAATAGTCTAAGAAGCCGTTCTTGGGTAAAAATGGCTAATATTTTTTCATCTGTCTCCTGATACATCTCAGGATGAGTTATGATTTTTTTTATATTATGAATATTGGCCTCCATTATTCTTCGTTTTGTTTGAGCGATCAATGCTTTTGTCGGTACAATAATACAAATATTCTTATTGCTCATATTTTTTTCAATGAATGATATAATTAATTCAGATTTGCCATAAGATGTTGGTGCAATTATAGAAATAGTTTCTTCTGACTTTTCACTGAAGAATATTAATAAATTTTTTTGCTGTTCACTTAAATATATGTTTTTATTTCTATAGTTCTCTTCAAATGAAGACTGAAAGAGTTTATAAAAGGAATTCTCAAATCTATTAATATATTGCTCTTGATTTTCTATGAACTTAGAAATAGGATATAGTCCTCTGTAAATAGCAAAATCGTATAAGGGCTTATAGTCATTCGTTTGATTACAATAAAAAACTAATATCCTATAACCTAATTTAAATATATTCAAATCTCGTTCATTAATAAAAATAACTGCTAATTCAAGCAATTTTTTATATTCTAGTCTAGTCAGATGCCCACCAATTGCTAATTTTATGTATAAATCCCTGAATTTTGTCTTTTTCAATCGATTAAGTGTAAGATTCTTTATCATTTTGCTTCCTCTTTCAAGAATGCAACAACTTTCTCATATGTTCTTTTTTGTATGGCTAAGACAAGTAGATCCCTAAACTTTTTCTCATTTATTGTATTTGTATAAAAATCATTAATATTCTTCTCAGTAATTTCGTCTTTCAAATCAGCAAAAAGTGTTGAAACTAATATCACGTTTTTATCCGTACTTGTTGCAGATTGATTGACTACACTTTCATCTACTTCTTCAAGAATTGATATTACTGCATTTTTAATATCTGTTTCGTTATCTAGTGCAACAGTTGCTCCATTTATAGCATTATCCCATAAAGATTGTTCATTTTCATTTAGTCTAGTTATTAAATCATTTTTTGCTTTTCCAAGCAAAATCTTCAATGTTTCATTTGAGTTCTTTTTTTCATGCAGTTCACCTGATTTTACTTCAGTTATCCATAATTCATTTTTGCCTCGTGAATAAACTACAATGTCAAATCCTTTTTTAATACTCTTTTCTTCCATATTGAAAAAAGGAGAAACTGTATTAAAGTCAGATAAAAATTGATGAATTAAAACATGAGCCAATAACTCACCGATCATCCCAATTCTTAAGTTCGATGATTTTTTTTTGTATCTTTCTAAAAATGAAATGACAGTATTTCTGTAATTATACATAACTCTTTTTTTGGAAGCTTTCGAAGGGCCATGACATATCGATGAGAGTTGATCTCTTATAATACTTTTTATATCATCTGAAAAATCATCAATATAAAAAACTATGTATGTTTTTTTTTGAACACATCTTACCCCATCAATCGTCAATAGTAATATTCCCCCTTTTCAATGACTTCACCTTCAATTACAGAGTTTAGACCCCCAAGAATCAAGGTCTCAAAATTTCTTACTTTATATTCACGACAATAGGCTTACATATTGTTCAATTTCGACATTCGACAAAAAAATCCTTCATTATTTTACAAAATATATTACCAATACATTCAGAAAGTAGCAAAATTGTGGGGTAAGATGATATTTTTGAATTCTAATACCGCCGCATTTTCAGATCTCTTCTCTGTAATTTATCATCAAAAAAGACTAAATCAAAGGAATCTTTGCTGTTCATGTAGATAAGAAAATTTCTTTTTATTGGATCCGATGAAACAAATGTTCCACCACCATTACTATCCGCCTTTACAGTTGCTGAGTAGAGGTAGAGCTTGTATGCATTCTTGCCCAGAGGCTCAAGCTTATATTTTGTCATCCCTGGAAGGCCACTCACTAGAGAAGTATCTACTGTAACGAATCCATCTTTTGAAAAAGAAATTTGAATCAGGGTATGTGTATTGTCCAGTAAGTCCTTTTTTTCATATTTCCAATTACCGATAAGAAGCGGATTGTCTACAGTTTTTTTAGGTTTCTGTAGCGGCCACTTTTTATATATGTAATCAATGTAAGACATTTTGGCGTTGGAGTCGTCAGCTGGGAATGATTGAAATTGCTCTGAGGTTTTCCCGCCAAGTTGATAATCACTATCAAATGTTGCGCCCTTCATGATATCGACATAGATCGTTCCATCTACATTGCTAATGGAATAGTTATAGTCAGTAAATGTCTGTTTCCCATTTTGATTTCCGTTTTCTGGCACATACACAGAAGCCCCATTATCATCTGTAATTGATGCTCTTATTCCATTAGGCAACATGACAAGTGTGTATGCTCCATCCACGTAGGTTTTTGTATGATCTGCATCTGTGTAAAATTGCCGACCTTTATCACCCCAGGATTTCAAATCCGGATAAATGACTTTGGGCCTTATGGAACCCGTGGGATCAAAGTTAACTGCTTTTTGATTTGCATTTGAAGAGTTAGTACTCTTTTCTAAGGATTTATTAGAAGTGTTATTGGGTAAATATCCACTTATTTTTTGAGTTACGCTTTTTTGAAGTGAAGATGATTTGAAATACGTTACAAGACTCGCACTCATAAAAGCAGTACCCAGTAAAAACATAATGGCGATTCCTGCACTCACTCCTTGTTTATTTTTCACAATTTTAGTGATCGTCATTGCAATATAAATGATGAAAAAGAAAACACCTGCTGCAAAAAGATAATACGGTAATTTTTCCAATGTTAAGGACCGCCTTTTAGTTCGTTTTTTTGTTTTAAATTCGGTTCTTGTACATGAGGCATTTATAAAAAAAATGACAAGCATGATTCGATTGCTTGCCACAAAATTTATTTTTCATGTCTCTCTTCAGCTGCACTAGCTCATTCAATGTCTAATCGGAATTCGTCATGATTCTTGCATTCTTTCTTAACTTTAATCATCTGCGTCATTTTCTCTGTTAGACCTACAACAAATACAAATCAGTCATTATTCATAAAATATTGGTGATAGTCTACAGTTTGAATGATTTTCTGTGCCCGATTTAGCCAGGTATGTGATTCGATCACTTTAGTCCTGCCAAACTCTGAAATTTGCTGTAGCTTATCTCGATTTTTCAACAAGTTTTCTATTCTTATACCAAGATCGTCATGCACGGAATACGTTAACAATTCTTCCTGTTTAAAGTTGTCCCGGAAAAAGCCATTGTCATTCACTAAACTGACAGCACCTTGAGACATGGCGCTAAAAACGCGTTCATGGCCCCCATATGTAAAGTTCGGCATAACTGTAAGTACTAATTTAGACTTTCCCATTTTTGCTTTTATTTTTTCATAGCTCATGGCTGGATAAAACCGTATGCCCGGTATCTTTTTAGATAGGCTCTCCCACCCATTTCCATATACTTCTATTCTGAAATCTGTATGGGATAGTTGTTCGAGTGCCCTTTTTCTCCGCCAGTAACGAATGTATTGATCAATTTGCATCAGCAATTTATACAACGAACTTTGAACAATGTATCCAGGATCTATTCCTTTACTTTCAAAAACTTTTAGAACGATCTGATCCAGTGGCTGATACACTTCGTACAAGGATTGATCGATGATCTCTTCACACAACTTTGAAACTGATGTGGGGCAGGAAGTCCATGTCTTTCGTATATTTTCAGGATCGTGAAAGGTTCCTGAAAATAAAACATCAATAGGTCTGTCACTCTGTAAGTGTGGATCAGGCTGCTTGACCATCACCCCATGGGGGATAAAAACTTTTGTATAGTGCCCATTGAGATATTTTCTTAAAAAAAGTACATGATCTTGATCCACGCAAGACACAATCAAATTTTTAACTCCAGTATTCAATCTCTGTAAATGATACATCGGATGATCGACCAAAAAGGCAAAAAGCGGAATGTGAAGATGATCGTAGAGTGATTCATGATTCATCTGAATGTCGATCCCTATGGCATTAAAAGAAAAGAAAAAAGCAACTTTTTTCGTCTTCAGTATTTCTTCCAATTCACCTTGCCAATTTGTTTTTGTCAACCAAATGATCGCTGTATCATAGCCCAATTCTGAAAAAACACCGGCAATCTCATTAATAAATGCATTAAGCACAAAATATTGACTTTGCCCTTGAAAAAGGACGATTGTTTTTTCCTCACCCATAAAGAACACCTCATATTAACCACTTATTAGCTCATTGAAGTACTGAAGGAAATGTGGGTCACTTATTATCAGATAAAAGGAATAATGACTTGCTTGTTCAGGTTTTGACCTATTGTCATCTTCGTTTTCATTGCAAGTGCACCAAAAAAAAGTGACAAATAAGTCACCTTACCTTTAAAATCTGTTCTATTGATGCCAGTCACATCAAGTTCTGTCTGAAATCCTTTTAATCCACTAACCACTGATTGCAACGATCGTACCATTGCCATTGAAAAGACCTTCTTTTTTTCAATAATTAGGCATTCGGATTATCTAATCTAACAAATACTTTTTTCGCTGTCTGAGCAATGACTATATTACTGCCGACATCAATCGTTCCACCAACAGCACCCCCAACAAGTGGAACTAATTTAACCAGATTTACGACTCCATTTTGGCCAAACTTTGTGACAATTCTTCCACCGACTTTTTGATTAATTGAAGTAAGAACCTTAGCAGGGATTTTTTTGATGACATTTACAGCAACCTTTTCGCCTACTTTTATCCCGGCCCCTGAGAGCATATCGATTCCCGCTCGGCCCACTAAGCATACATAAGCAAAAGTTCGGACCTCATCATCGTGCAAATCATAATTCCGTAGATACGCAATAACCGCAATCATTCGTAATTGAATATAAATTACAGCGGTTAAGTCCGCTGGAATAGAAACTAAAGTAAGAGGTAAAGTTAATGCCCCTCCAACTCCTGTAAGAAACCCAGAAGTCCCTGCTTTAACGTGTTGCCAATGGATAAAATCATTAATGGCCGATTCAGTGTTTTGATGGTGCTTTGTCAGGTAATTCTCAGCGAGCTCAGAGGCACTAGGTATTGGTGGAAAACCATCTATTGACTTGTCATAACACCAGTCCAAGACTTGCATTGTTTTTTTTAGTGCTACTGCTGTGTCCATACCCATCATGACCTCATTATTACGTTTTTGGATTATCTTGCATCGGCGTCATACAGCGTTTCTTGAATTCCTCTTCATCGAATGAATTGGAAGCTAAGTTAAAATGCTCCGGGCTCATCTTTATCGTTAGATCTCTTTGCAGCTTGATGGGAATGGGCTTGTCTTCCCCTTGTTGATGGGGATCCCTATCCACCACTGCCGCTAAATAAAAAGCGGCATCTTTATAAATCAACCCAACGGGACAAACCTTATTCTCAATACGCTTATGACCTTCAACCCGTATGACTTGAAGTTTCTTTTTTTGATAAATGCCTTTAATAATAGTGTCCAATAAGCTGAAGATCTGAAATGCTTTTACCCCTGGCTGATAATTCATCAGCTCGTGGTTGACGAAGTTTTCAAGCCATTGAGGCTTTGACTGTAGAAAATGTGACTCTATTATGGCAAAAAGGTCCTTGCTTTCATCGTTATTTAAAACATGGCTGTCTAATACAATTTTTGAAAGGGCCACTATTTCACCTAGGTGAAGAGGCGCTGCATGAACCATTTTGTATCCTTTGGCTATCGGATCATAAATAATGTCTCTTTTGATGTAAAATCGGGCCAAATAATATCTGATATCTTGAACATCGCGTCGGATGGTTCGTTCATGAACATCAAAATGTTGGGCCAATTCACTTTTTGAGACAATGTCCCCAGTCATTAGTTTGTCATAGAAAAAGAGAATTCTTTCTATTTTGTTGCTTTCCTCTCCCAAGAGAGCCACAACCTTATCCGACTGAAACTACACGCTGTTAATTTAGCAAATACTTTGGACAGGATCTGTCCGCCTGATCCATTTCATAGGGCTTTTCTCCCCTTTTTTTCTGGAATTTCCCACATTGATAAATTCCTAGCAAATTAGGAAATATTCAGTGTGTAAATGTCGTACACTTCCTTTCCTTCTTGATCTGCAATGAGATAAATGGCAGTGTGTGAAGGTTCATGAGCAAAGAAATAGCACTTGAAAGTCGTTATGCCCTTCGGCAGTTTCGCTTTCAAGTGCTCTGATTTCAGCTGTTCTTTGTTAAAACTCATACCATCCACTAGCCATCGATCGTCATCCAAGTCTGGATAATGAGCTCGAAGATAATGCCTAAATTGTCCAATAATGTCCATTTTCCTTTACCTTCTTTCAGCAAATATCTATAAAAACGCAAAAAGAAGGGGATGGACCTTTTGGTCCATCCCCATTTACATTCAAATACTGCAGGAGCTCCTGATTAAATTGAATGCGTATCGTATCGATCGCTCGATCTTCACCGATGGTGATCTTGTCGATCAGTAGCTCCAAGAGTCGTTTCCGCTGCTCCCGAGAAGAGGATTGCTGAAAGACTTCACTAAAGCGTTTCATGGTTTCCTGTATCATCGAAACAGTAACTTCACGCTGTGATCCCTCCCTCAGAGAATCTGTAATCTGATCTAATCGAGTTTGATGCTTTGCTCGCTCTTGGTTGAGCTGCGCCAATCTCTCAGCCAGTTCCCCTTTGTTCAGGATGTTATCTTCATACAGCTCCAAGTCCTTGCTTTTTCTTTGTTCAAGCTTGTCCAATCGGTCCTGTATCTGTTTCTGCTCTTTTTTCAGCGGCTGCCAAATTTCCTTTGAATCACGATTCAAGTGGGCCACAATATCGTGAATCAGCCGTTGACTATTGACCAGTTGAGCCAGTTTTTTCATGACACATCGGTCAGCTTGATCTATTCGTACGCCATTCGAGTGACAGACTGATGTACCCTGATTCTTCCAAGCTCCACAGACGTAATATTCGATTACCCGCTTGGATCCATCTTTATTACGGTTCGTCGTTCGTCCTAGGACCATGCTTGCTCCGCATACTGGACACTTGATCAAGCCTGTCAACAAATGCTCCCCGCCATGGACGCGATTGGGCTTGTGACTTCGACTCTGCATGACGGTTTTTACCTTATCCCATTGCTCTTGGCTAATAATGGGCTGATGCTTCCCCTTGACCAAGATGGGATGTGGATTGATATCGTTACGTCGCTTTTCATTCCAGTTTTGACGTACATTATAGCGAATGACGCCGACATAGACGGGATTCATCAAAATGGTTTTGACCGTTGAGATCGAAAAGGAATTGCCCTTTTTACTTCGATAACCCTCCGTGTTCAACCGATTGACAATCGATTTGTACCCCAAGCCCGAACCGTAGAGTCTGAAAATCCTTCGAACTGTATTGGCCTCTGTCTGATTCACAACCAATTTGGTATGAATCCGTTTTTTACCCTCCGAAGGCAGCTTAACAGTATCATAACCCAGTACTTGACCGCCGTTCCATTCACCTTCTCTAGCACGGGCCAACATACCCATCTTTACGTTCTGTGCGATTGTCCCGCGCTCAAATTCCGCTATGGCAGCCATCATGTGAAATTGGAGTCTCCCTGCTGGCGTCTCCGTTTCCAAGGTTTCTGAATAGGACCGAAAAGCGATATTATGGCGATTTAGTTCTGTAACGATATTCAACAAGTCCAAAATATTTCGGGCAAGGCGGTTCATTTTCCAACAGATGACAATCTCAAACCGCCCCTGAACCGCGTCAGTTAACAGACGTTGAAGGGCCGGTCGATTTTTTGCATGACCCCCGCTGATGCCTCTGTCCGCATATTCATGAAAAATTTCGTACCCTTTTTCATTACACCATTCGTTGAGCAGCCGTAACTGCTCATCAATGCTATAGCCCTCTTCGGCCTGCTCCAATGTAGATACACGGGCATAGATGGCAACTTTCTTTTTCGTCAATGGTACATGATTCATGTACCCTCCCCCTTTCCTTCTTTTGTCGCTGTGTCAGCATGGCTTTGATCAGCAATATATGTGGAAATGACCTCAGAAAGAATGTCCACAAACAGATCCACTCTTGATGCCTGAGTATCATTGTGCATAGAGCCTCATTCCTTATCGAAAAAATAATATATATTTGATTAGTGCTGTAAACAAAAAAACTATGCCTTAAATCGAATGATCAAAACGGAATAATATCGTCAGTTTCGTCTGTATCGTCTATGTGATCGATATTGACAGTATTGCTGATGCCTCGTTCTTTCCTCTCAATGGTGATTTCTTTCGCTTGCCCAGTAGGACGAATGTCATATTCAATGCCGATGTCATTAAGATTCGATTTTATTTCATTCAATCGTCTGCTTAAATAATTTGGAGCTGAAGGCCAAGCTTTCTGATGCGTATCAATGCGCTCGTTAAATGCAAGCCCCTGAAGTTTTGTGAACAGTTCAGTTACTGTTCCATGCCAATTTGGTTTTTGCGCCATTAACACTCTGATTGCAGTAGCAACAGGGTGTTCATTCAGTGCTTCTTCATTTGCATACTGTTGATTTGCCTTGTATGCTTCAATGAAGGAATCTCCTCCGTAGCCCAAAACCTCTGCAATGGCATACCCCCATTTGGCGAAGTCAGCCATTCTTGGCAGGGTATCAAGCTTGACTTGAGGATATAAATCTATCGCTTTTGAAAGGATCGTCAGTGCTCCCCCAAGAATTTTGGGCAAATCACCGGCAAAATCCTTCCAAACCTGATGTTCTTCAATTCGAGTATCTTCATCTATTCGATCAAGCCCTATAATGAGAGATCGATCCAAAAGGTCTGCTTCTGTAACCGCGATATTGATCCCGTTTGTTTGTAGTAATTTAAAAGTACCCCACCAAAGTCATTAAAAATTCCCCCACTCTATTATAAAATGAACCCACAAAGGATGATGTCTTCTTGTGGGGAGATTGGGATGATGATGACTTTGAAACAGAAACAAGAAATTCTATTAATGTACTTGAGGGAGGGAAAGTCTCAAAGAGAGATAGCGCGAGATACAGGTATTGATCGTAAAACCATCCGGAAATATATCAACACCTATGAACAAAAGTTAGCTGAACTGGAAGAAAGGAATATTCCTGTAGACCGGGAAGAACTAATTCAGGAGTTAATTGAAGCACCTAAGTATCCTTCTAATGTCCGAAAAAAACGTGTCCTGACTGGGGGTATTGAAGGAAAGATTATCGGTTATCTTCAGGAGAATAAGGAAAAACGGGCAAGGGGACTTCACAAGCAACAGAAAAAGATTACGGATATTTATGAAGCACTGGTTGCAGAGGGAATAAAAGTCAGTTATAGTACGGTTCTTCGAACCGTTCGACAACTGGAGAAAAAAGTGAAGGAAGCTTATATTAGGGGATTCTATCAACCTGGGGATATCTGTGAATTTGACTGGGGTGAAGTAACGATCAACATTGCAGGCCATTTAAGAATCCTTCAGATGGCAGTTTTCACATCCGCCTATGGCAATTATCGAATGGCCTATCTTTTCTCAAAGCAAAAAACTGAATGTTTTCAGGAAGCCCATGCCCTGTTCTTCCAGAAAGTAGGCGGTGTGTACCGGACTATGATTTATGACAACATGAAGGTTGCCGTCAGACGATTTGTTGGGAAAAACGAAAAGGAGCCAACCGAAGGTCTGCTCAAACTCTCCCTCTACTATGGTTTTGGCTTTCGTTTCTGCAATATCCGTAGGGGAAATGAAAAAGGACACGTGGAACGGAGTGTTGAAGTGATTCGGAGGAAAGCCTTCGCTTTTCGTGATTCTTTCGAAACGCTCGAAGAGGCAAATACTTATCTTTATTCGGTTTGTGAACGATTAGCTGAGAAACCGCAATCTGAACGTGAAAATCAAACGGCTAAAGCTTGCTTAGAGACCGAACAAGCTTACTTTCCTCCCCTTCGTCCGTCTTTTGATGCCGCTCGATGTGTCGAAGCACGGGTGGATAAATATGCGACTCTTGTCATCGACCAAAGCCATTACTCCGTTCCGGATCACTTAGTCGGAGAGATGGTCCACGTGAAAATCTACACCAATCGAATCTGGTGCTATTACGACGGAGAAAAAATAGCGGAACATCAACGCCTGGCTGGTAACCATGAGTGGAGCCTGCACCTAGATCATTATGTCCGTACGCTAATGAAAAAGCCCGGTGCACTGGCTGGTAGCGCAGCCCTGCAGCAGGCAGATCAAAGAATACAATCCATTTATCACACTTATTATATCAATCATGAACGAGAATTTATAGAACTGATCCAGTACATCAAGGATGGTGCTGCGCTGGGTGAGGTGGAGCAAAGCATCCAGACTCTCTGCAGGATTAATCCCAGCCATGTCACAACAGATAAGATTAAGATCCTCTGTGCCAGAAATCAGGTCCAGAAATGGGTTATCTCTTCAGGTTCGGAAGAAACTCGGGCAATTAGTGAACAGGCTAAAATTCATCTCAAACTGTATGATGAACTCTTTCATACAGAAACTGTGGGCCAACTGGAGGAGATCCAATGAATCGTCATGAGGAACAGACAGAGCATATTTTACAATATTGCCGAGATATAAAATTACCAACAATTCGCCAATGTTTTGAGAAAGAAATTGAGGATGCCGCGCAGCAGGATGTAAGTTACGCAAAATTTCTCGCCCAACTTCTGCAGAAAGAGTGGGATGCCCGACGGGCAACTGCTCAGTATAACCGCATTAGACGAGCAGAATTTCCATACAAGAAGTATCTAGAAGACTTATCTATTACTGATCTTCCAGAGGATGCACAGAAAAAATACCATCTTCTTAAGACACTTAAATTTATCGAAGAAGGGCGGAACCTGATTCTAGCCGGTAATCCTGGGACCGGAAAAACACATACAGCCATCGGGCTGGGAATTACAGCCTGCGAAGCTGGGTATCGGGTTTGGTTTACGACCGTGCCTCTGCTTATCAATCAAATGAAAGAATGCAGATCGGACAAAACGTTGCGCAGTTTTCAGATGCGTTTTGAAAAATATGATCTAGTCATCGTAGATGAACTGGGCTATATTTCTTTCGACAAGGAAGGTGCCGAACTTCTCTTCACCCATCTGTCCCTTCGGGCAGGGCGAAAATCAACGATCATCACAACCAATCTATCGTTTGAAAGATGGGGAGAAATTTTTCAGGATCCTGTGATGACCGCTGCGATGATAGACCGATTAACTCACCAGGCCTATCTGGTGAATATGAACGGGAATTCTTACAGAATGAAGGAAACAAAGGAATGGCTTAAGGAGCAGCAGCTAAACTAGGCTTTAAAACCAGATCATGAAAAGAGGAAAATGAATGGGGCAAATGACCGCTACCGAGATTTTTCAGTTCATCCGTTCTTACGGATGGGAACCTGAGATGGAAGAAATTGTCCAATGGCTGAAAGAAAATTCCCTGATTCAGGCTGATTCAGAAGGAATCATGGATGAAAGATGGATGTATCGTTTTAACGACTGGCGTCGTATTAAAGGTACAGCTAACGAACCGGGCATTGATCCACAGACAAAAATAGACCGTCTTCTGGAGAAAATTGATCATTTAAAAAAGGAGATCGAAGATCTGAAAGAAAAAAATCTTCAACTGGAAAAACAACTGGGATTAGACCCATTTTAATTAGTGAAACTGTCCTTTGATTCCCCTGCTCAATCAAGAACCAGGTGGGGGAATTCTTAATGACTATGTGGGGGATTTTTCAATTGACAATTACACCCGTTGAGTGCGACGCATCTTTTTATATCGAGAACAACATCATCCGCATCAGTATATAAGCGTCGTTTGGAAATACCACCGCCCGTTGATGCTACACAAAGAAGATTACTTTGCTCTTTGGTCAACGCCCCCAGGTTATCAAAGCAAGGCATGTAGTTCTGTGTGAGTGTTACAGCCAAATTATCAATAGTTTTGGGTAAAACCAACAATTCAATTTTTGATGGATCGATAATTTTTTTTAACATTCGCATAGTTGTTGATTTCGCTGCCCCTTTTTCACCATTAAGGACAAGTACAACATGAGATATATCGGGGATTAAGCACGTAATTAGATATACCAATAGAAGTATTTCATCCTGTTGATTCCTAAGATGAACATGATTGAGCAGCAATCTGACATCCCCTGGAAAGAGGGGATCAGGCTGTGCCTTTGCAGAACTGCTTCTGAAAAATAGTGGAGCATCAGTATTTAGTCGTGCGCATCCTGATGCGGTTATTTTTATTTTGTCCCACTTGGCATTGGTCAGATCGTAACAGTAACCATCCGGTGATTTTGCTGCCCGTAGATTAATCGTCTGATAATGTCCGTTGCCCTCATACATGGCTTGTGACTCGAAATAAAGTGATGCTTGATTAATCGCTTCCGTCTTTGCGGTTTTTTTAAATTTACGATGGTACAGATAACGCAGCCATTGCTGAAATTCGAGGCTTCTTAAATTCCATGTTTCATAATGCCTTTGGTTTTCAAAGCACGCGAATACTTCCTTACTTTCTGTATCCAGATAATACTCGGCTTCCGAACCAATCAATACCAGTTCATCAGCCTGTGACATCTTCTCTGGCTTCCCCGATATGGTTGAGGAAATTGATCCAGGTTCGTATTTATTCCACAGCGTTCGCCATGTCTCATTTGAACAGCTATCGTGATGACACCCTGCTTTGATTAAGCCAGTCGGAAATTGAATGACATACGCTGCTTTATCAGTATGATCCGAATTCCAAGGGCAAGTTTTCAGCACATACTTTGTCGAACCATTATTCCAAGGTTCACTCCGTGCGATTTCGATACCGTGTTTCTGAAGCCACGCTTCTACGTCGATTTTTTGATTCGAAACCGGACCCTTTAATTTCGAAGATGATATAAGGCTTTCTTTCTTGCCAACCGAACTCTTCAGAAGTTTTTCAGATACGGTTTCTAAAGGAGAGGGCACTTTGAGAACCTTGGCATATCGGTGTGGCCTATCTGGCGTATTATCACCCTTGCGCGCTACTGTCCCATACAACTTCCAGATGCGCGCTGCATTGTACACCGAAGTATCGATTTTGACCTTGTTATTACTGAACAAACTGTCCAGTGCTTCCAAGATATCCTTCA
Organism: Sporolactobacillus sp. KGMB 08714; assembly: GCF_036598985.1. Taxonomy (NCBI): domain Bacteria; kingdom Bacillati; phylum Bacillota; class Bacilli; order Caryophanales; family Sporolactobacillaceae; genus Sporolactobacillus; species Sporolactobacillus sp. KGMB 08714. Next base: position 81,990 of record NZ_JAUUBW010000002.1, on the reverse strand, counting down.
CCAGTTCTCGACTTTCGTCGTTATTCGGTAAATCAATCCGATATAGAAGGTGAGCACCGTTACCACTATCAGCTTGAATCGGAGCTGGAAAACCAAGTCCTGTTAGGTAAGCCTTAACTTTCCCTGCCAATACCATGGCTTCTTCATGCTCCGTGTCAGTTGATGAAATCCCCGCGGGTCTTACAGGATCAAAGTCCAACGGAACCCATCTTCTGCATTCAATGTCATCATCTGTTGTGGTGTGTTTCGACCACTGGAGTACGTGATTTGATGCTCGGGCGAGCAGTTCTTTTTTCACTGGATTTAACGTGAAATATACCCCGGGAGCATTTTTCGCATTTTGAATCGCATTCTGGGCTAGGTCATCAAGCTGATTGAAGTAACCACTTACGGTTCCTTTATTGGTGTTCATGATGCGTAGTTCGGTAACCTCATTCAGCATTTTTACCTGACCTAATGCCTTAACAATTACCTCTCGCTCTTTCGAAAAATCCATTGTTTACTGCCTCCTTATCAATCTGTACCCCCAGTTTAATCGGTTTTACAGGTAAAAAAACGGGGTAGATAGGATTTAAAGCGTCCCGATCTACCCCTTGACATACGTATATAAATATGTATTAAAATGTGGATTTGTCTATTTCTTCAAACTCTATCTGAAAACGTTCCCTTAATAATTTTTCAACATTTATTTTCTTCTTGAGTTTTATAGGCTTATTACTTAGTCCCCGCCAAAAATCTTCATTGAAGATCTTGTCTTTTCCATAATTGAAGCTGATGTCCTCCACAATGATATTCAGGCGCTTATTGACTTCATTTACAGCGATCGTTGTCACTGTATCCCCATGAACCTTTTCAAGCCCTTCAATTATTTTTTTCACTAAGTTCGCTAATTCTTCTGTGGTACTTGACTTTGATTGATCGATGAGTTCAGGATAAGCACATCTTGCAATAATTTGCGCGGGTACGGACTCCGTATCACTTTTGAGTATTTCTGATTGCTGGATATTATCTTGTACCTCTTTAATATTCTTTTGTATCGCTTCACGATTGATTTTTTTTGTGAGTAACACCCCCAATGCACCCTCGCTGACATCCTCGTGCCAATTTTTATGTTCCACAGTAAATAGCACATCCAATGCCTGATGCAACCAGCGTCTATTTTCATTTATTACTTTTTTGGTGGGGGATTCCCCGTTCTGTTTATAGTTTTGAAGTGCTTCCCCCATTGCAGGATATCTCTTTGGGGAATATGCTTTCAGCATAATGATAAGTAAAGTTAGCTCTTCAAGAGACCAGCATTCCTCATTAATTGATATTTTTTCATCATTATAATTGGATTTTTAATTATAGATCCCAGTACTACGGAAAGGAGTTTCAGGCTTTGGACTAGTTTATTTTTCATTGTATCAATAATATTACGCCCATCATCTGGATAATTAGAGGTCATGATGCAACCATAAAGCGTGCGTGTAGAATATTTTTTTGTCATATTTGCCCTTCCTTCTCATCATCTTATTAAATACATACAATAAATACTATTTACATCATTCAATACCAAAAGTCAAAAAAAATATCGTCAATATTGTCATCATCGTCACATTTTTACGATACTGACGATATTTTCATTATACAAAAAGTAAAAAATGAGGAATATTATACTCTTTCTTCAAGTATGGTGACACCATTTTCTAAACAAACAAGCAAAACAGGACTATTGTTGTCTTCGTCTAAAAAGATACTGATAATCCATTCGTCATTTTTTGAAATATATGAGCAAGTTTGGCAAACCAATCTCATTGGTAATTCGTTTTTCATTTCTTGTGAAATGAATTGCTCATCAAGTTCATCTTTATATAAATTAATAGACTCCTCTCCTACCTGACGCTTATCAACAACAATCCCGTATTTGCGCTGCATGATTTCAGCAAAGTCATTTTTATTGAAATTATACATATCTGTGCCCACCTAACACTTAGATTAATCGCTGCTCCTTGAAGGAAAGATATTTATCATCGCTGATTATGATATGATCCAGAACTTCAATACCAATAATGTTTCCAGCAGATACGAGCCTCTTCGTGATCTCCTTATCCTCCTGACTTGGCTCTACAATGCCTGACGGATGATTATGAGCGACGATTATGGAACACGAATTAGACAGAATTGCTGCCTTAAATACTTCTCGTGGATGCACAATAGAAAAATTCAAGTTGCCGATGTGGCAGATGTTGACGGACATAGGCTGATTTTTTGTATCCAGAGAAACCACGATAAAGTATTCCCTATCTCTACACTCCAAAAAGGGTTTAATACATTGATAGCTGTCTTCTGGGGAACGGATAAATCGGTTGCTGTAAAGAATACTTTTTTCTTTCACGACCCTTAGTGAAATAACACTAACACGTTTTGAACTCTTTACTGTTTGCAAATTTACAAACGATTTCTGGGTATAGTTGTTTCCCATATTTGATATCGCATCCTTGACTAATTATTAAAAAGACTTGATTATTCTTATCAGACAATTCAAGTCATTTCAAAGTAATAATATAAATTTACAAGGCGTATTTATTACGGATCTGTACCCATCATTATAGAGAGTAGCAAGCCTTGTTAAAGGGAGATAACCATAATAAGTAAAAAGAATATTGTCATTAATGTTACATTTTGTTGGTTTTGGAGGATTCTTAACTTTAAGGTAGAAGTAACCCCTAGGAAATATTTAGAAGGTGAGAAAAGTGGACGATGATAAAAGGGAGATTCTTGATCAAATAAGTGAAGAAATAGAAAATCAGGAGGATGCTGAAGAAGAATTAGACATTCAAGATAAGAAAAAGAAAGAGAGAATTGATAAAGAACGAACTAAATTGCTACAAAGCCTTGAAAATAATGAAATCAATAACTTGATAACACGGGTAGCATATCTACTAAATAAATATCCAAAAACGCGGCTTTCTGATGTTACCCTTCAGATTAAGTATTGGAGAGAATTTGATGGGGTTGACAGCGACACCCTCAATATTTATAAGGATTATTCACATTTAAAACGGCTCACATCAATCGCTAGAGCCAGAGCAAAAATCACAAACGAATATGGTCTTTTTAAAGATAGCCAACGAGTAAGAGATTACAGAAGAAGTCGCGAGGAATCGATAAAAGAAGCAATGCTGGCCAATGAACCTGGAAGCCCAACAATATCAATATTTGCTGATGAAAGCTCAAAAAATGATGAATACATTGTTGTTGGTGGATGGTGGATATTAGACTCTCATACTCAACAAGCATTTAGACACGAAGTAAAAGTTTGGAAAAAACAAAAAGTAGAAAGCGGTGTTCGGCTACCAAAGGAATTCCATTTTACGGGAAGTAAAAAAGCATCAGTTGGATATATATAAGGAATTCTTTTCGCTAATCGCACATTCATTACCAATGTCCAGCTTTAAGGCAATTGCTGTCAAAAAATCTTTGGCTCATCAAAGTATTCAGGACGTAATATTTGATATGTATTATCAATTAATCCATTTAGGCGTTGATCACGAAGTAAACACTCATCGTATAGATCTACCAAGGCAGATACTTTATCAAAAAGACGAGGAAACAGGAGAAGCATATCAATTAACTCAACTGGAAGAGCGCCTTGATGAAAGACTTCATAGGAAATATGCAAGTCGGGTCTTACTTTCAGGATTAACCACTGTGCCTTCTTATGTTAGTCCTCATATTCAAATTGCAGATCTGTTTGCTGCGGGAATTGCAAGAAAGTTGAACTTTCTTAATTCTAGCACTCATAATCATAAAGATGAACTAAGTGATTATATTTGGGACTTTCTTGAAATAAATAAGATCAAATTCCATATTAATATGCTTTCTGATGAGAACCATCAGTCAAATAATGAAAATGATATGTCTGTACTTTACATTTTTGAATGACATAAGTTCTTAAAAAAATATCTCAGTGTATATTGTAATCTCCAAAACTCACTATTGTCATATTTTCAGGAACACTTTTGACAGAAAAGCATTTGGTTATCAAAAACCAATGTTAAATCGTTTTTTTTCGGTATGGAATGATTCACATTTTAATTGTAATATAATTATGTAGATTTTTTGAGGGGGAGGTGCTCTGCTTAATGAATTTGTGTGGTATAAACGGTTGTCGGCTTGAAAGTGGACACTCCGGTAGACATAATAAATATCCTGAATTTGTTTGGACATCGTTATTCGACAAAAAGGACCTTGATAAAGTTAGTAAAGCTGGTTATTGTACACCTAGAGGTGGTGACAAGGGGGCATACCAGAACCATGTCTACAGAAATAATAAAGTAATAATCCCATATGAAAAATTAGAGAGCGTAAATTTAAAAAATTATCAAGATGGTTACGTAATTAGGCTATTTCCAAAGCAGTATTTTCAGTCAGCAGGAGTGGTAAAACGGGAATTTTCTAATCCTGATTGTCCTATAAAAGTTGGGTATAATGCGTTCGTTTTGTATCGTACATATTCCACACTTGAAACTTTACCTCCTTTAAAAGATTGGGAGATACGACATCTAGAAAAGAATGGCCAAATTGTTTCTAGAAGAGATAAAAGTGTGAGTGACATAGGTCACTATATTTTACGGCTATCATCGATTAGTAATAAAAAAGAAAAAAAAGCTGGCCCACCACAAGGTATATTTGCACCTGAATACGCAAATGCAGAAACTAATTTTCTTTCCAAGGCTTTTCTAGCATGGTTGATCATTAAAACAAAAAATAGTCCGTACCAAGAAAGTGATTTTTTACACTTACAAGCCATTTTAATTCAACAAAATTTAATTGATGTTGATAATCTTGAAAAAAAAGGCATATTACGAAATTCGATAACTTGCTGCCCTTTATGTGAACAGACAATCGAATATAATGAATTACATGAGATGATATCTTTTGATGGAGCTTCAGGACTAGCTAATTCTCAAGAACAAGTTGAAGGATCAACACGGTCAACAGCCGTTAACTTATTTCATATGGTTCCTCTAGTTTATGAAACTTTAGAACATAAACCTAATCAAGTTGCATGGGGACATGCCACTTGTAATACTAGATTAGGACAGAGAGTGTGTCTCCCTCTTTATAAATTAAAGCAAGAGGGAAAGCACCTTTGTTTGGTTCATGATGAAAAGCGTCCCTATGATGTAGACTTTGGCTGGATTAGTGAAAATAAACAATTCATCTGATCAGAACATGGTGAAGTTTGGATAAAAATCACAGACGGCTAAAGAAAAATTCAATGGAGAAAAGAGACTTTCTCGTATTATGAGACAGTCTCTTTTCAATTATTTAATTAACTTCGGAATTAAATTATCTCTAATCATCTTTAATGTAGATATTTCATTGGTTAACCTTTCAATTTGATCAAAATATTCTTTCATAATTAAATTGAATTTCTCTATTCTTACTGGCAACATTATCTCAATTGACTTAAAATCACGTTTGCTAATTTCCTTGAATGTACTACCATTAGCCATTGAAATTATTCTTCTCTTGTTTCGCTTTGCCCAAAAATATAACTGATAGAGAGAGATTCTATTATTTGGTAGTAGAACAATAAAACCTTGATTTGTTGCTGCTGGTTTTTGATTTATGGCTAACTCCCCAATTGTTGCTCTGCTTGATAACAGTAATGAATGTGATGGAATCAGTTTAGCTGTGCTATTTTCCAGCCCTTTCTCAGTAATTTTTCTTTGAGATTCATCCACAAATATACCATTAGACTTTGTTATGTCTGAAGGCGTGAACCAATTAATTTCTCCATTATTCCAATACTCACTATTATCAGTCCTGGGGGTCCCACCTCCAACTAATTTCACCACATCTCCTATTTTTACTTGATACCATCCTTTTCGGATTCTTAATTCATTACATTCAGGCTTCTCTTCAAACCAGTGTTTATAGGTTCTTTCAGCCAATTTCTCTAAATTTGTCATTATGTCATAGTTGAGTTCAATTTTTTTGTCCAAGTCGCCTAAAATTCGAACTATTTTTTTCTGAATGGCCAAGGAAGGCAGACTAATGGGTATATTTTTCATTGTTGATAATGGAAGTTCCTTAAAGACACTGCCATTTGCCATTGTTTCAATAGCATCTCTTTTTCCTATAAGGAAATAATAAAGATACTCATTGTCAATAATCTCCTTATCGCATATAAAGCTTTTAAATCCTTGATTAGTAGCTAAGTTATTATTTGCAATAGCCACATATCCTATAGGAGCTCTAGACGAAAATAATACGGTTCCTTTAGGTAATAATTTGGCTGAACTGCTTTTAAGTCCTAATTGTGTAATATTCCGCTCGCCACGAGAAATATGTTTATTAGCGTATCCTGAGAGATCTTTGGGCGTAATCCATGGAATTGTACCATTGTCATAGTACTCTTTTCTTTTTGTTGACGGGGTGGCACCATTAACTATTTTTGTTATTCTTCCCAATTCATAATTCATAAAATCTTTTCCCATTCTAAAAATCCTCTAAATTTAAGTCATCTAAGTTTTTTATAATTTTTTTTTGAAGTTTGTTTGATTCCTCAAATTGTTGTTTTAATTTTGCTTTATATTCACCTACTACCTGCTTAAAGGGTGGTTCCTTTTCAACTTTTATTTCTATTCCAGTATACAAGGTAGGAGTTAATTTATAATTGTTCTCTATGATAGTTTCTGTATTTATTTTTTTACAAAAACCTTTTTGTACGTAACGGTTATCATTATTAAACTTAAATGAATGATACACCTTTGCAATCTCTTCAATTTCTTCATCAGAAAACACTCTATTTTTTTTATTTATTAACGACCCCCTACCACTTGCATCAATAAACAATACCTCTTTTGTTCTAGAGGCGCATTCAAAATTACCATTTCGATTTTTACTTAAAAATATTAATGCACTTGGAATTCGGGTACTAAAAAACATTTTTTCAGGCAATTGAACTACGCAGTCAACAAAATCATTATTGATCAAATATTTTCTTACACTCTTTTCGGCGATTTGGTTACTAGTTAATGCCCCATTTGCTATAACAAACCCTGCTAATCCACCATCTTTTAAATGGTATAAAAAATGTTGAATCCACATATAATTTGCATTACTATTAGTAACTGGCCCAACTAACCTTTGATCTGTCTTAGATATTCGATCAGCCCCCCAATCTTTCATATTAAATGGAGGGTTTGATATAACAGTTTCTGCTTTTAATTTGGGAAACTGATCATTGAGCAGTGTATCGCCTTGTTTTATATTAGGAAATATTCCATGTAAAATTCCATTCATTCTTGCCATTTTGATCGTTAATTCATTTTGTTCTTGGCCAATAAATTTTAAATTGCTGCGAAACTTATTTAACTGTTGGGATTGTATGAACATACCACCTGATCCACATGCTGGATCATACACTGTTCCACTTGTTGGTTCTAGCATAGCAACTAATAACTTAACTATTGAAGAAGGAGTGAAGAATTCTCCACCCCTATTACCCTCTGTAGAGGCAAAATTGCTTATAAAATATTCATATACCCTTCCCAGCAAGTCAACGTCTCTTCCATCATGTGCAGAGAATATTTGTTCAGAGAAAAGTTTTATCAGTTCACTAATTACTTCGTTAGGAATGTTTGACCCTTTAAATATTTTAGGAAGTACGCCTTCTAATTCTTTATATTCACTTTCCAAGATTTCCATTGCAGAATCTATTATTTCTTTTATTTTATCCCCGTTAGCATTTTTTTGTAAATAATTCCATCTTGCTTTTATTGGAATATAGAATACATTTTCTTTGAGATATTCGGTTCTATCCTCTAATATTTTTTCGTTCTCAATTTGATCTTTACTGTATTTTGAATTTATCAATTGTTGATTTATTTCATCTCTTCTTTGTTCGTATTTCAATGATAGATATCTAAGGAATATAAGCGGTAGAACATAATTCTTATACTCACTAGGAGCAATCATGCCTCTTAATTTATTGGCAACTGAAAAAAGTTCTTTTTCAAATTCAATATCTGCAACTATCATTTATATCCTCCCTCCTTGTTTACAAACATAAGTTCTCATATTTAGTGTGCACTGTCAATAGATAAATTCCTACATACCATACGGGTTAGAAACTATTCCCTCATTGATTGAAATTCGCTCTTATTTCAATCTAACTAACCAAGACCTTATTATAAAAACTAACATATTTAGCTTGAAACCTCTACTGAACTGCAAAAAACCTCATTTACTTATGATACGGTTCTCCCCTTATTATTTTAAACGCTCTGTAGATTTGTTCGGCCAGGATCAGCCGCATCAGTTGATGGGGAAAGGTGAATTTAGAAAATGAAAGCTGAAAATCGGCGCGGTGCAGCATGGCGCTGCTCAGGCCGTTTGATCCGCCGATGATAAAGGCGATATGACTGTGCCCGTACGTGGCCAGCTCCCTGATCTTTTCGGCAAAGGCCTCCGACGCCATTTGTTTGCCCTGTATGGCCAGTGCGATGGCGTATGCGTTGTCCGGCAGTTTTTTCAGCAGCCGCTCGCCTTCGGCTGTCTTGACTTGTTCAATTTCGGCTTGCGAGAGGCTTTCCGGAGCTTTCTCGTCAGCTACCTCGATCACAGAGACGTTCGCATAGGGACCGAGACGTTTGATGTATTCTTCAATTCCTTGCTTAAAGTATTTCTCTTTCAGTTTTCCGACACATAAAATATCGATATTCACAGTTTATCCCATCCCTATACATAAGTTATGCACAGAACTTATGCACATATCCACAGGGGCTATCCACATTCAGTATGCAAGCAGGCGTTTGCCACCATATCTGTACCAAAAGAAACGACATTTTCTGCCAATGTGGATAACCTGTTGATCCGTACTCTGAATTTTTCCTGTCTTGATTGTCAATCCCGACAGATCGTATCTTTTCTCACACCCCTAATAGATACCTGCATAGATGTTCCGGCCGCATTTCTTAAGCCTATTCAGGTGTCAGACGCGTGCGATTGTCCGATGCAGCGTTTCTTTTCCATTTTCGTTTTATTATAGGAAATGTTGAAACTTATTTCAATTATACACAGTTTTTCCCCTATTGTGGATAATTTGTGCATAACTTGTAGTGCTTGTACACAGATTGTCCCCAGATCGGCGGGATGCGCTAGTGGACTGTCCTTTAACAAGAAAAAATTTTTTGTTCCCAGCCTCTCAAACCGGGTTTTCGGAAAATGATAGCAGGATGCTTGAAGAATCGTGCCAGTAACAGTTTTTCAACAACGGTCCATTTTCACTGGCCTATCTGTTATTGATTTTAAAAATGACAGGATTTCTCAAAATTTTGGTATAAAAACGCAGGGATGGTCCGGATTTCAGTCCCCTGCCAGAATTTTTGCTGCCTCGCGGTTGCCCCCGGATATAAAGGAAACAGGCCAGAAGCGCAGCGGCGACGATCTTGGCCGGCCTCGAACAGGCCGCAGAATGCGGTATCTTTGTTCGACCGCTTATATACAGACATAATCCGCCGAAATTTTTGGCGCACATACAAAAAACCCGGAGATCATCAAGAGATCTCCGAGCCTGTCATCCGCTGTTTAGGAGAAGGTCGTGCTGCCGAGTGTCAGATCCGTCGTCGATTCCTTTCCAGTTCTATAATACTTGATCTTGACGGTCTGGCCGGCCTGAAGATTGTTATACATGTAAGTGGAAAAAGAAAGATAACTGCTGATTTTATAGCCATTGATTTCTGTGATGACATCTCCGGCCTGAAGTCCGCTCTTTGCAGCCGGACTTCCTTTCTGAACGTCCGTGACGACAAGGCCCGACGTCACGGAACTCGGGAGCTGAAGCTGGCTGATCTCAGACTGCGGCACCATGGAAAGATCGACAATGCTGACACCGAGCATCGGCCTCTGGATCTTGGTGCCGCTCTCCAGTTTGCTGATAACCGGTTTGGCTATATTAATCGGTATCGCGAACCCAATACCTTCCACGACACCTTGTGAACTGTCCGATGATGAAGTATTGTCCGATGTAATTTTCGATGAAGTAATGCCGATGACCTGTCCGGCGATGTTGACCAGTGCTCCGCCGCTGTTGCCTGGATTAATCGCCGCATCCGTCTGCAGCACCTGAGCCTCGACCGTCGTATTATTGCTTTGGACCGGAATCGTCCGGCTTGTAGAGCTGATAATGCCTTCCGTCACCGAACCGGAGAAATCGAGCGGATTGCCGATCGCTATGGCCGGTTCCCCGCGTTTCAGGGTAGATGAATTACCGAACTGGGCAACCGTTTTGATATCGGAAGAAGAGATCTTGAGAACAGCGAGATCATAAAGGGCATCGGTCCCGAGAACCGTGGCCTGCACCTTTTTATTATCGGTCAGTCTGACTTCAATTCTGCTCGCACCGGAAACGACATGATCGTTTGTTACGACATAAGCGGACGAACCGAGAACTTTGTAAATAATACCTGACCCGATTCCCGATTCGGTATACTGATTATCGAAAAAGTTCGCCTTTTGAAGATTAATCACGGCAACGACTGCCGGAGAAACCTTGGCTACTGCGTTCGTTACCGATGTGTTGACATTCACATTAACATCCCGGGTCAGTGTCGGACTGGTGACATTGCTGTTCGATTGGCTTCCGGTCGTCACGGAATAGGGCAGCACACCCAGACTGGACAAGATCGGGGCAAAAATAAGAAAGCAGACGATACCGACAATAGCCCCGATAAATCCGGCAAAAAACCAGCCTCCGCGCCCCCGTCTTCGCTCCGAATGATTCGGTGCGGGATCCGTCGACGGTGGATTTTCTGTACGATTGTCATCGTAATATCCCATACATCATTTCTCCTCTTCGTTTCGGTTTTTTGATCCCACAGCAAATAGACACAATATTTCCCCGGACAAGAGACTTGCCTGTGACTTTAATGTACCACCGATGTTTTTTTTGACAAAAATTATGTGACAATTTTTATAACCGTCGAAAAAAACCCAAAAATCCACCGGAAAAATCGAAGATGAAAAAACGATGCCGCGCAGCCCGGCTTATGCTGAATGATCGGACTGCTCTGATGCTGAATTCAAACGGCTTATGTACAGGATTTCCTCAAATTGTTTCTGTTAAACCTTAAATCGCCGTCAGCTGAGTCGCATGTTCCGGATCCGTATCAAAAAGTCCGATATCCCGCCCGATTTTCAGACCGGTGCTTTCAAGCTTCTGACCGACGCTCAGACGCGCGAGTTCTTTCATATTATTATCCTTGCTGAGGTGAGCGAGGTAAACTTTCTTGGTCCGGTTTCCGAGCACCTCTGTCAGTGCCAGCCCGGATTCATCATTGGAAATGTGACCGGTGTCTCCAAGAATTCTTCGTTTAACACTCCAGGGATATCTGCCCATCATCAGCATCTCTGTATCGTGGTTGGCCTCCATGATATAGGCGTCCGAATCGCGGATCAGAGCTTTAATCTGCCCGGAAACATAACCGAGATCGGTCAGCAGTGTCAGTTTCCTTTCCTGTTCATGGATTACGTAGAACATCGGATCGGCGGCGTCATGAGAGACGGAAAACGACTCGATATCCAGCCCTCCGAAACGGCGTACAGTGTTCGCCTGAAAGACAAATTTCTGATCTGTCGAAATTTTCCCGACAATCGAAGACATCGCCTGCCATGTCTTCTCATTGGCATACACCGGTGTCTGAAAACGGCGCGCAAAAACGCCCAGTCCCTTTATATGATCGCTGTGTTCGTGCGTGACAAGAATCGCATCAATATCTTCAGGCTTGCGGCCGATCTGGCCGAGCAGCTCAATCATTTTCTTGCCGCTCAGGCCGCAGTCGATCAGGAGATGCTGTCCCTCCGTTTCCAGATAGAGCGCATTTCCTGTACTGCCGCTCGCCAGCACGCTGTAATGCAAAACCATGATTTCTCACTCCCCAAAATGAACAAATCAATCAGCATCGGCCCGCTTTTCCGGCAGAACCGGACGCCCTGTTTCTTCTCTGTTTTTCTTCTTTTCCGGACACTTTATATGGAAATTTGCCGCCTGCAGATCCTGAGGCACTCTGCTGCCGGAGGCTCAGTTTTAACGGCCTCATGCCGAACAGACACGGAGCTGCGGCGCTTTGTTCAGCGCCTATCCGATTATCCGTTCTTCATCGTATAAAAACCGCATCCCGTCCGTCATCAGTTAAGCGACTGGACCGTCCCGGAAACGGCATTCACGAAAAATTCGCTGGTGTTCGTATCTTTCTTAACGACGATATGCCAGGCAGGAACGAAAATCAGCGGATCGGAACCTGCATCGCCGATAAGATTCACATAACCTAATTCAACAACTTTGATTTGCGGATGCTCGGATCCCGGCAAATCATTCGCCGATGCCAGATTATTGATTGCCGTCTCTGCAGAGATGATCCCGACACGATTGGTCTGTTTAAAGCTGAAATAACTCTGCCGGTAACCGCTAACCTGATTATTGCTTACCGTAAAATCAAGCATCGGAATATTGCTCCGGCCGCTGATAAAAACAGGCCGATTGTTGAAGAGCTGGACAAAGTTCGCCGTCCCGCTGCCGGAGCCCGACTGCCACAGCACAAAATCCTGCCCCTGGTAAACCATGGCCAGCAATTTTTTCTGAAAGTTCACATTGCTCACCGATCCTGTGACCGGACTCTCGAACTGACTGTGCAGCAGCAATCCGTTGTTTTCAATACTGATTTTTTGCTTGGCCGTTCCTCTTCCGTTGCTCATCAGCGCGGCAACATCCGCCCTTTCTTTAGAAAAGTCGACCCGGCTTCCGCGAAGGAAGGTGACGTCCTGAGGGGTTGGCGGCAGCACGGTCTGCAGCTTGACACTCCCGTTCTGCAGAACATTTGCATTCTGTCCGTCAACGAGCCCCCCGATGCTTTCCGTTTGCTGTCTCTGGTACAATTCAACGACAAGGAAGACATCCAATAAAAAGAAGCAAATAATGAAAATCGACTTAGTTTTGCTCCAGTTCATGGCGTTCCTCCTCTTTGATTCAGAGAATGCTGCGGCAAGGTGGCGTCGGCTACCGAATACCAGCGATTGTCTATTTTGTAGAACCAATCAGGTGTCAGTATTAACGAATGGTCTTTTCCGATCTGCGGTGTATCCAGTCTGTAGCCGATGGCCATGTCCTCTATATTTTTAATCGGTATCGATGTCCGCCGCAGCTTCTGCAGCGTATCTGTTCCGGAGTCCAGAGTGACGCTGCCCTGAGCGTCGATCAGACTGAGAGTGAGCAGCGTCCTGTTCATCGTGTTGAGCTGTCCGTTTTTCCAGGTCAGTTCCATCGCCGGCAGGTAGGTGTTCGGGTAGTACTCCGTATTATAAGCCATGTAATTGCCGACCTGAATACGGAATTCTGCGCTGGTCTGGTCTTTTCCTGTTGAAATAAGGCCGTCGTATAAGTAATCGTTCGTCCATCCGCTAAAATTGTTAACAAAATCGATGCTGTGGGTAATCGGATCAAAAGAACCCGACGCGCTGCCGCCGATACCCGGATTGACATACTGCAGAATACTGCCTGTTTTTTCAAGCTGCCGAGTTCCATCGGAATAGACTGTTTTCTCTTTTGTATAAAAAACATTATTGGGATCATTGAACAGAACCGATATAAACTCTTCGACCGGCAGTTCCTCATAATAAGTCATGACATCGCTGATCGTGGTTGTCCCAAGCGGCAGATACACAGATTTATTTTTAAACTGCTGCCGGCCGTACGGCTGCAGCACGACTTTCTCAAACGCATTTTTAAACGCGTCCATCGTTAAGTGCCCGACTGTGGCATAAAATAAGTCTTTCCCCTGCTCAGAGCGAAAAACAGCCGTCAGCACCCGTCCGTCTGCCGATGAAGAATAAATTTCCACACGGTCCGCCAACATGCCTGCCGCCAGTGCGGGATCCATCTGTTCGAAATGAAACACTTTCTGCAAGGCGTCAAACGTCAGCGGCCCGGGAAAAACCAGCTCATAGGAAACGCTGCCGATGCGTTTCGGTACGCTTTTTGTGCCGGAAGGAAAGGCATCGGTAAAAGCTGCTTTCTGAAAGAGGTTGTAGATTTTCGTGATCAGGCTGCTGTCCGTCTGCCCGAAGGTCTCATTATTCACATGCTGAAGCACAAGCGAAGGGCGGACCACATCCGCAATATTTTTGGACTGGGCAATGGCAACGGGTTTCACGGATTCGGAAGGCCCCTTATAGTTTTCATAATCTGTCTTATAGAACCAGATATTCCAGGTCATCGCAATGCTTGCCAGCACAAGAGCGCTGAGCAGGATCGTTTTGAACGCTTCGTGATTCACTTTATCCTTCCTCCCGGTCAAGCGGAAGGATAAAGTGAATCGTTGTTCCTCTGTTCCACTCGCTTTCCGCCCAAATATCTCCGCCCTGAGCCTCAATCATTTCCTTGGCAATAGCCAGGCCGAGCCCTGTCCCGCCAAGTTTCCTTGAACGCGCTCTGTCGACCCGGTAGAAACGGTTGAATACTTTGGCCAGGTTTTCCTTTGGAATACCGACACCCTGATCGCTGATCATGGTGCGGATGTTATACCCTCTTCTGACTACCCTGAACGTGATCAGACCGCCTTCCGGAGAATATTTCATTGCATTTGAAAGAATATTATCAATCACCTGCGTCAGCTTATCACGGTCGATCTGGACATAAAAGGGGCCTGCCGGCAATTTGCGGACAAACTGGATATTCTGTTTCTTCGACATCTCAAAACGGTCGATGATACTGTGGCAAAAAGTCACGTAGTCGGTCCGCTGCAGATTGATTTTATAATTTTTGGCGTCGAGCCGCGACAGCTGCAGCAGATCCTTGACAAGACGGATCATCCGCTCCGTTTCCCTCTGCGTGACATCGATAAATTTTGCCGCCAGTTTTTTATCGTTGACCGCACCGTCCTGGAGGGCTTCAAGATAGCTCTTCATCGTTGTCAGAGGGGTCCGCAGCTCATGCGAGACATTGGCAACGAATTCGCGCCGCTCCATGTCCACCTGTTCCTGTTCCGTCACATCATGAATGACGGCGATCAGCCCGTTGACCGCACCGTTTTCCTTTTTGACAACCGAGAAATTCGCTCTGAGCAGAACGGTCTGTTCATCACTGCTGAAGTCAAGCATGATTGAATCGGACATCCCGTAAAGATCCATGATTTTATAGTTCCTGCGGATTTTGAGCAGATCAAGCAGCGAATTTCCGGTGACATCATGACGGTAAACATCGAGCAGTTCTTCCGCCCGGTTATTCATCAGAATCACATTTCCCTTCCGATCCGTCGCAATGACTCCGTCCGTCATGTAAGTCAGAACAGATTTCAGTTTGCGCCGTTCGGACTCGGTTGTAGCAATCGCATCCCTTAATTTCTTTGTCATATTATTAAAAGACGCGGCCAGCTGTCCGATTTCATCCCTTTCGACCATCTCCACCTTCCTCGAGAAATTTCCCTGTGACACTGCGAGTACCTGCCGCTGCATCTGTACCAGCGGCTTGGTAATGGTCCGTGCCAGAAAAAAGGCCAGCACCGCCGTGACAAGGAGAGAGAAGATCGTCGCAGTGGCAAGTATCTGATTGATCGTCCGCAGCTGCGCGTAGACGCCTTCAAATGATTTTTCCACATAGAGGACGCCGTATTTCTGATTGTTCACCCGGATCGGTGTCGTTACGATATCGACCCTCTCCCCGGTATTCCGATCTGTCCGTCGGTATCGATTGGCTTCGTTCGATGATAAAACATCGCGCATGATTAATTCATTGGTCGTTCGCTCTCCGATCACGTTCGAATGTTTGTCGTCCGCCGCGATGATCACGCCATTGTCATCAATAACTTCCATTTCGCGGATGCCGCTGTCCACTCCGGAAAACTGGTTTTTGACCTGCTTGGCCACATTATTCGGATTGCTGCTGTTCGAATCCCTTGCCTCCCGGATCGCTTCGCCGATATTATAGGCCATGATTTTACTCTGGCTGATCAGGGAATTTTCAAAATTGTCCAGCGAATAGGTTTTCAGCCGATCGGTGAAGAAAACGCCGATCAGCTGCATGGCAAGCAGAATGAGCAGTGTGTAAATGATGATGATCTTAAACTGAATCGATTTAAAAAAACCGACTTTCTTCATTCCGCCGACTCCTGATTAGGCACTTTCAGGTAATAGCCGACTCCGCGCCGTGTAATCAGCCAGGCAGGTCTGCTCGGATTGTCCTCAATTTTCTCGCGCAGTCGGCGTACAGTGACATCGACGGTCCGGACATCGCCGAAATAATCATAGCCCCAGACCGTCTGCAGCAGGTTTTCTCTGGTCATCACCTGGCCGATGTGATCGGCGAGGTAGTGAAGCAGCTCAAATTCGCGATGCGTCAGTTCAATCATTTTCCCGCGCTTGGTGACGACATAGGCATCCAGATGAATCACCAGATCGCCGATCTCAATATCATTCTCCTTGCCTTTTTCATCTTCCGGCACCTCCTGCTTGTGACGGCGGAGATTTGCCTTGACTCTTGCGATCAGCTCCCTGTTGCTGAACGGCTTGGTCACATAATCGTCCGCGCCCATTTCCAGCCCGAGCACTTTGTCGATTTCCGAATCTTTGGCCGTCAGCATGATAATCGGCATATTGTGCGTCTTGCGGATTTCCCGGCAGACTTCCATTCCGTCTTTGACCGGCAGCATCACGTCAAGCAGAACCATATCCGGATTTTCTTCCTCCACTTTTTTCAAAGCCTCTTCACCGTCATAGGCACATACAACCTCATAACCTTCCTTTTCCAGATTGAATTGCAATATATCCGCTATCGGCTGTTCATCGTCTACAACTAGAATTTTGCTCTCCATATGAGGCAGCCCCCTCGCAAATCTTTCTTTTTTATGCCCACATTCGTTAAAATGAATAAAATGTGGGCGTCGGCCTTTCCGCCTTCCCGAACGGCCTGCAGCCGTTTTCCGGCCTTCTCAAGGCGCGGCCGGAAAGCGGGACCGAATACTTGACAAAAGATCAAGTTTCATCTCATTTTAACATAAGAAGAATCACTCTGTCATAAATACCCGGGCAGCACACAAAACCTCTGGATCCCTTTCGTCCAGAGGTTTGCCGTTTGGCTTATTAAATTTACTGTATGTAACAAGCCGTGTTTAACGTTCCGTATTCAAAAAGCATGGCTCGAGGCGGAATCGAACCACCGACACAAGGATTTTCAGTCCTCTGCTCTACCGACTGAGCTACCGAGCCATATGTAATGGCGGATCCGAGCGGACTTGAACCGCCGATCTCCTGCGTGACAGGCAGGCATGTTAACCACTACACCACGGATCCATTGGTTGCGGGGGCAGGATTTGAACCTGCGGCCTTCGGGTTATGAGCCCGACGAGCTACCAGACTGCTCCACCCCGCGATAATTTTCAGTTCTTCCGACGCTGCTTATGATGAATAAGCTCGTCAATGGTACAGCCTTTTCGCGGCACAAACAATATTGTACCATCGATGAATGGAAATAGCAACTATTTTTCAATAAATCATACTGCGTGAACCCATTTAGGCTTATTGATCAAAATTTTCATTGATGAAATGGCCCTGTCCGATCGTCCGGCAACCCATATCTATGGCGCCGCCGGCCGATCTGCACGTAAAAAATCGGCCCGGAAACAGAATGACTGCCTCCGGGCCGGCTTATAAGATAAACATAAATAAAGTTGTTGGATCGGAACAATACAAACAGCATGCTTTCATTGAAATGGCCATGTGAAAACAGTTGTCTGCTCATCCAGTCGTTCAATGATTCAATCTGAGGTTTCACGACAAAAAGTGTTCTCTCCCGCTCTCTAATAAGCGGTAAGAAAAAAACGGCTTCCGGTTGACAGATCGTGTGCAGCAATCCGATCAAATTTAGGCAGTAAACCAAGCCGCGAAAGGATCAAACCAAACGATTAAAAAGTTAAACTGAAAAAAAGCGGCTGCGCCAAAAAACCAAGATGCCGCTCTGAATCAGGCCAATCCCGCTTCGATTCGCCGGAAACCCGCACCGAAATTAAATTCGGGATTTAGAAGGAATCCGCCTGAATCAGCATGACGAAAAAGTCTATCCATTCCCTATTTTTTGGCCTTTTACTTTATTTCTATCGGATTTAGGCGCTTCCGGCGCTGCTGCGCCACAGCGCTGTCCTCAGCAAAAGATTTTTAATTCGGTAAAACCGCTTTTGTTGTCAGTCACTCGATCGGATTGCGCCATTTGGGCCGACTTGCAGTATTCCCATTCTGTCAGTCAGGCAAAGACACTGCGCACTTCAATTGTTTGTCTGCGGTCGGGACCGACCGAGAACAGGGAAAGCGGGACTCCGGAGAGCTGTGAGATGCGCTCCATGTAGTGACGGGCATTCTGCGGCAGGTCCGAAAGTGAATCCGCCTGCGTAATGTCTTCCGTCCAGCCGGGCATCTCTTCATAAATCGGGCGGCACTGTGCCAATATATTCAGGCTTGCCGGAAATTCTTCGATCACCCGGCCCTGGTATTCGTAGGCTTTGCAGATTTTTACCGTTTCAAGGCCGGTCAGTACATCGATACAATTCAGCGACAGATCGGTCAGTCCGCCGACGCGGCGGGAATGGCGCAGGACAACGCTGTCAAACCAGCCGATCCGGCGCGGGCGTCCCGTGACTGTTCCGTATTCATGGCCGGTTTCACGGATCCGATCGCCGATCTCATTGTTCAGTTCGGTCGGAAACGGCCCGTCTCCCACGCGTGTCGTATAGGATTTTGCGCAGCCGACCACATGATTGATTTTGGTCGGACCGACACCTGCGCCGATTGTTACTCCTCCGGCTACCGGATTGGATGAAGTCACAAAAGGATAGGTCCCCTGATCGATATCCAGCATGCAGCCCTGCGCTCCTTCGAAGAGCACTCGTTTGCCTGCGTCCAGCGCATCGTTTAATACAACCGATGTATCGCAGACAAGACGGCGCACACGTTCGCCGTAAGCAAGGTACTCGCTGTAGATATCGTCAAGATCAAAGCCTTCGCTGTCATACATTTTTTCCAGCAGGCGGTTTTTTTCAGCAAGATTTTTCCCCAGTTTCTTCTTAAATGTTTCCGGTTCAAGCAGGTCGGCCATCCGGATTCCGACTCTCGCCGCTTTATCCATGTATGCCGGACCGATCCCTTTCTGAGTCGTACCGATCTTCGACGCGCCTTTTCTCTTTTCTTCAAGCGTATCCAGTTTCAAATGATAGGGTAGGACAAGATGCGCACGATTGCTGATCCGCAGATTGTCCGTTTTAATGCCCTGTCCTTCCATATAATCCAGTTCTTTGCACAATGATTTCGGATTGATAACCATTCCGTTGCCAAGCACACAGATTTTATTATCATAAAGAATACCTGAAGGCATCAGCTGCAGTTTATATTTTTTTTCATTCCAGACAATCGTATGGCCCGCATTATCTCCGCCTTGATAACGGGAGACAACTTCCGCGTTCTCTGAAAGATAGTCTGTAATTTTTCCCTTTCCTTCATCGCCCCACTGGGCACCCACTACAACTACAGAAGACATGATGTAGCCCCCTAATGATTTATTCACTCAAGCCATCATCAAGTCTAACAGTTTTCTGTCTAAAAAGTCAACGAAAAAACGAACGTTCATATTTAAAACCCGGTTTTTGTTCGGATTTAAAATGTTCGTCATGATCACCGGCCGGAATGGCTGACTCTGCAGGCCCTACGCACCGGGGGGCATATCTTCTGCCTGATGTTTCCGGTCAATATTGACAAATTTATTGTATTCCTTGATAAAAGCCAGTTCGACCGTCCCCACGGGTCCGTTTCGCTGCTTGGCGATGATGATTTCGATGATGTTCTGTTTTTCGCTTTCTTTATCGTAGTAGTCGTCTCGATACAGAAAAGCCACGACATCGGCATCCTGTTCGATACTGCCTGATTCACGGATGTCACTCATCATCGGCCGTTTGTCCTGTCTGGATTCAACGCCGCGCGAAAGCTGCGACAGGGCAATGACCGGCACGTCCAGTTCACGCGCCATTGCTTTCAGTGTTCTGGAGATCTCGGAAACTTCCTGCTGCCTGTTTTCCTGGCGGCGCGGGCCGCCCGATCCCAAAATCAGCTGCAGGTAGTCAATAATGACTATATCCAGACCTTTTTCTTGTTTTAATCTTCGGCATTTTGCCCGAATATCATTCACTCGGATACTCGGGGAATCGTCGATATAGATTCTCGCCTGCGACAGGCTGCCCATAGCCATCGTCAGCTTCTGCCAGTCGTCGTCTTCCAGCCTGCCGGTACGCAGCTTCTGGGCATCAATGTTGCCTTCCGCACAGAGCATGCGCATGGCCAGCTGTCTGGCGCCCATTTCAAGGCTGAAAATCGCCACGCTGGCATCATTTTTCGTAGCCACGTTTTGAGCGATGTTCAGAGCAAAGGCCGTTTTCCCAACGGAAGGCCTGGCCGCAACGATGATCAGATCGCTTTTCTGAAAACCGGCCGTCATCCGGTCAAGCTCGACGAATCCGGTCGCCGTACCGGTGACGTCGCCCTTCCTGCTCTGAAGCATTTCAATATTGTCGTATGTTTCAATCAAAACGTCTTTAATTGTCCGGAATTCGCTCGTCCGTTTTCTCTCGGCGACTTCAAGAATTTCTCTTTCGGCATCGTCGAGTATGCTTTCCACACCGTCTTCGCGTGTATAACCTTCGGAAACGATGTGGGTGGCCGTACGGATCAGCCGGCGGAGCAGGGCCTTCTCTGCGACAATATTGCAGTAATACTCGATATTGGCCGCTGTCGGAGCCGAACCGGCAAGATCCGAAAGATAAGAAACACCGCCGACTTCTTCCAGATGCCGGGCGGACTGAAGAGCGTCCGTTACGGTCACAACATCGACCGGTTCATTTCGATCCGACAGATCCAGCATCACGGTAAAAATCAGCTGGTGGCTTGTACGGTAAAAATCTTCGGGCGTGAGCTTTTCCGATGCCGTAATAACTGCCGACGGCTCAAGGAAAACGGCCCCGAGAACAGCCTGCTCGGCTTCCGTATTGTGCGGGGGCGTGCGATCCGCGAATAAGTCACTCATGCTGTTATCCCCTTATTTATACTTGTTAAGCGGCCGTGCTGACAATTTTCGGCACAGCGTACAATTGCCGGGGAAATCTCTGAAACGGCCGGTACGCTGTGAATGCCGCTCATTCTTCCGTGACATGCACTTTCACTTTGGCCGTGATCTGCGGATGCAGTTTAAGCGGCACATCCGTAAAACCGAGGGTGCGTATCGGTTCCGACAGCTCAATTTTCCTTTTATCAATCGAGATGTTCAGTTTTTGAAAAGCCTGTGCGATTTGTTTGCTCGTAATGGAACCGAACAAACGGCCGCCTTCTCCGGATTTTGCCTTCAGCTCAATCGTGATCTTTTCTATTGTATTTTTGAGCGCTTCAGCCTGGCGGCGCTCTTCTTTTTCATGCTCCATTTGTTTCTTTTTTTTCGTATCCAGCTGTTTCAGGCTGCTCTTGCTCGCCGGAACCGCCAGATTTTTTGGAAATAAATAATTTCGGGCATAGCCTTCGGACACTTCTTTGACTTCGCCTTCGTTGCCTTTACCTTTTACATCTTTAACAAAAATGACTTTCATCACGACAAACCTCCCTCAAAATAACTGTCAATGGCCGCTCTGACCTGTTCTGCAGCTTCGCCGACTGTCGTATTCTTCAGCTGAGTAGCCGCGTTATTCAAGTGTCCGCCGCCGCCGATGCTTTCCATAATGAGCTGGACATTTACATCGCCGAGAGATCTCGCGCTGACACCGACCTGCCCGTCAGGCCTCAGGCCGATGACAAAGGATGTCCTGATCCCCTCGAGTGTCAGCAGTGTGTCCGCCGCCTGGGCAAGCAGCACCTGCTCATACTGCTTTTGTTCTTCGCCGACAACAACGGCGATATTGGAGCGATAAATTTTCGTCCTGCGAATGAGTTCGGCGCGCTGATTGAATTGATTCAGGTCATCGCTTAAAAATTTCTGGACGAGAATGGTATCCGCTCCGTGCGCACGAAGATAGGACGCCGCGTCGAAGGTACGGAAACCCGTCCGCAGCGTAAAGTTTTTCGTGTCCACCGCTATGCCGCCCAGCATTGCCGTTGCCTCAATGACTTCCAGCGGACGCTCATTGGGCTGATACTCCAGCAGTTCCGTGATCAGTTCGGATGTCGAGGATGCATAGGGTTCCATATAAACGAGTACAGGATCCTTAATAAATTCCTCCGCCCGCCGATGATGATCGATCACGACAACGCGGGGCGTACTTTCCAGAAGCTGCGGATCAACAACCATAGACGGACGATGCGTGTCCACAATCACGACCAGTGTTCGCCTCGTTGCCTGTCCGCGGGCCTCATCGGCAGAAATAAAGTCGGACCACAGGCTGCGGTTCTCCTGAAGTTCGCGGATCAGCCGGGATACACCGCTCACATTCGGCTCCCGGTCGATAACGATCTTCGCATTGCGTCCATTGGCATGAGCGATTTTCAGGACGCCGATACAGGCCCCCATAGAATCCAGATCGGGCACTTTATGGCCCATAATCAACACCTGGTCGCTCTCCAGCATCAGTTCCGACAGAGCGTGCGAAATAACCCGTGCGCGGACACGTGTCCTTTTTTCAACAGGATTGGACTTGCCGCCGTAAAATTTCACGTCGCCGTCCGGCCGTTTGATCACCGCCTGATCGCCGCCGCGTCCCAGCCCGAGATCAAGAGCGGACTGTGCATAGGCACCCAGGTCTTCAAGCACCGGGGTTCCCGCCCCGACGCCGATACTGAGCGTTAACGGAATATGGCTGAGGGGAACGGTTTTTTCCCTCACCTTGTCCAGAATAGAAAAATGTTCTTCTTCTACTGCCGCCAGCTGTTTCTCGTTCAATACCGCGAGAAAGCGATCGGACGCAGTCCGCCGCAGATAGACGCCGTGATCCGACGCCCAGGTTTTGATCATCGACGTGGTCTCATTATTAATTGTACTCCTGATCTGGTCTTCAAGACCCTCTGTCACTTCTTTATAATTATCCAGGAAAATCAGTGCAATCACTGTTTTTTCATTAAAGTATCTTTTTTTAATCTCCAGAATATCGGTAATATCGGTAAAATAGAGCAATCTTTCCGGCCTTTTCAAACGTACACGGTATTGCCGCTCGTGAATCGTGATGATGATTGATGATTCTTTATCCGATGAGATGAATTCCGCCAGCTCCTCGGAGATCTCCTTTACATTTTTTCCAATATTTGTTTCTTTGCCGCCGGCAATTTTATTGAGATACACGTTGCACCATTCAATTTGCTCGGATTCATCGTAAAGAATAATCCCGATCGGCATCCGCAGCAGTACTTCGCCGCCGACATTTTTAATGCGGTAGGAAAGCCCCGCAACATATTCGATCAGTTCTTTATCAAATTGTGTCTCATTAAACACAAACCAGACGGCAAAAAGAGCCAGCAGAACCAGCCCTGCCAGAGCAAGCATCCAGTTCAGAAACGCAATAAAAATTAGAAAGAGGAGACACAACAGACCGAGTAAGACGAGCTGGTCGCTGCGCCATCGGTGTTTAAATCGGTTTGCCAATTTTTTCAGCTCCCACGGCCGAATTTGCCCGTTCAGGGCGGTACAAAAGTTTCCGCTGATTTCCGCGGATCCCGCTGCCGTTTGCCTTCGCCGCCCTTTTCAGGACATATTCGCGAGCATGCTTCCGAAATATATGGCATCCGGCAAGTCTGGAAACGATGCCGGACTCCGTACCACGGCCTTCCATGAATTTAGAATCTTAAGGTCCGCATCTGCTTTCGAAAGAGGATTAGGAAACTTTGTTCCGCCAAGCCTTCTGTGCAGATAAAGCCTGAGTTGCGCTTATACTATAATCCCTTAAAGTTTTATGCTCTCCGATCGTATAAAAAAAGAAACCGGCACCTCCCGTAAATATCAGTATTCTACAGGATCCGCTGAATTCGCGTTTTTAACAGCCTTTGCTTTTGTATGATCTGACTCACGGATATTAAAATTCAAGTTAATTATACTCAATATTCCTCTCGATTGCAGTAATCAGTGAGTTTTTTCACTGAATCCCTCTTTTCCTCTTCCGAATGTCAATCGTCGCCGGTCGGCCGCTTCACCCAGAGTCCGAGGCAATCGAAAATTCTTGCTCCGGTACAGGTCAGAGCGCAGCCATGGATCCGGGCATCACGTCAAGGAGATCCGGGCAAAAAAAAATAACCGCGGCCGCGAGACCTCGGCTTGAAAAAATCAATTATTCGGTGTTTCTCCTGCCTCTGACTTCCCAGCTGCTTTTACCCTGCATCCGATTCTAGCCTTTCCTTATATAGATCGAACTTATTTAATTTCATCCAATTCAATATTCAGCGCCTTGGCAACACGAGTCCCGTAATCCGGGTCGGCTTGGTAAAAATGTTTCGTTTGCAGAATTTTCACTGCCTGGCTGTCTACGGAACCCAGATTTTTTGCAATCGTTTGAATCAGACGATCCCGTTCGTCGGTACTCATGACGTGGTATAAACGGCCGGCCGCAGAGTAGTAGTCGGTATCATATGGCTTGAAATCACCCAGTTTCCCGTGCACTTCATCCTGATGGATTCGAGCACCCGGATCTTCGACCGGTCCCCCGTGACTGTTCGGTTCATAGTTGACAGAGCCATCCTGCCCCTGCGCCATAAACCCGTCCCGTTCGTAGTTGTGTACTTCATTTAACGGACGATTGACCGGCAATTGTTCATAGTTCACACCGAGTCGGTAACGTTCGGCATCTTTATAAGCAAATAAACGTCCTTGAAGGAGTTTATCGGGTGAAGCTTCAATTCCGGGAACAAAGTTCGCCGGTGAAAAGGCCGCCTCCTCGATCTCATCGAAATAGTTCGTCGGATTTTGATTGAGGGTAAATTCACCGACTTCAATCAACGGGTAATCTTTATGCGACACAACTTTGGTGACGTCGAAAATATCATATTTGTAATCCAGTCCGGCTTGATAGGGCAGGATTTGTACGTAAACCTTCCATGAAGGGAAATCACCGGTTTCAATGGCGTTAAATAATTCGTTCTGCAAGTAGTCCGTATCTTCACTGGCGGCCTTGGCGGCGACCTCATCGGTCATATTTTGAACGCCCTGCTGGGTAATGAAGTGATATTTTACCCAGAATATCTCGCCTTTGCCGTTCACCCACTTAAAAGTATGGCTGCCATAGCCATTCATCGTGCGATAACTGGCTGGGTTGCCCCGGTCGCCCATTAGATAGGTCACTTGATGCACGGATTCGGGAGAATGAGCCCAAAAGTCCCATTGCATGTCGTTATCCCGCCGGTGAGTCCGCGGATCACGTTTTTGCGAGTGAATGAAATCGGGAAATTTCAGCGGATCATTTACAAAGAAGACCGGCGTATTGTTACCGACAATGTCGTAATTTCCCTGCTGACTGTAGAATTTCAGCGCAAAGCCGCGAACATCGCGGATGGTATCCGGATAACCCGATTCGCCGGCTACTTGTGAAAATCGAAGAAGAATCGGCGTTTCTTTTCCGGTTCCGTTAAACAAGTCTGCCTTAGTATATTCGCTCATGTCATGGGTCAGCTTAAATATCCCTTTGGCACCAGCTCCCTTGGCGTGGACAACCCGTTCCGGGATGCGTTCACGATTAAAATGAGCCAGCTTTTCCAGCAACTGATAATCCTGAATGAGTACGGGACCCCGCTCGCCGGCTGTCAGAGAATGATTGTTGTCGGCCCATGGCTGCCCCGCTTCCGTCGTTAATTGATCCGTCATCTTTAATTCCCCCCTCTATCAAATGATCACAGGCAATTCTCTTATTTACATGATAATCATAATAAAGTGACACCATTTATACAAGAGCGATACCGCAAGGGAAAAAGCTGCCGCGAATGATTCATAAACCGGCACTGACGCGGTACTCTCGCTCGCTCCGGCCGGCGGGACCGATTCCTCACGATGGCTGTCAACGGAAGCGTAGCGGCCGTTGCAATGACGTTAATAACGGTGTAAAATAATACTTGTTAGTTTTAAATTGAGAAAGCGTTTTAAATGAACCGATAGATGCCCGAATTCTTCTTCCCGTTTGTTCCCACAGGGTGAGTGAACAAGCAGCGATATTTCGTTGTTTCAACGCTCTAAAAGAATTGGGCCTTTTTCGTATTGATTCTTTTTATATCGGCAGTTTTAGGCTAAAGTGTCATTCGAGAGTTGGTGCAGATCATGGCTGTTATCACTGCGCGGGACGCCTTGAAACGCAAAGATGCGGGACGCAGTTCCGTTATCCGTTCAGGCAGAAGAACGGCCGGGGAAGCTTTTCCGGCCTTGGCGCGCTATCCGGCTGGTCTTTTTAAATTCACCCGTTTCCTGTTCCCGGCGGGTCCAGTAAAGAATAAAAGAATGCTTTTAAAAAGACAATCCTTTTCCGGATTGCCTTTTCTCTTTATTAATTTTCCTCAAGCAAACAATTTAAGGGGGGTGAATCTTTATGGCCCGTGAAAATCCGAAAGCAGTGAAGGCGGCCTGGATCAGTCTGATCAGCAATTTTTTCCTGACATTGATCAAAATTGTCTGCGGTTTGTTCTTTCGCAGCACCGCGCTTATCGCAGACGGTGTGCATAACGGCGGGGACGTTATCGGTTCAATTGCCGCTATCGGCTCAATGAAGCTTTCCAATCATCCGGCCGATAGAGATCATCCCTACGGTCACGGAAAAGCTGAGGATGTTTCCAGCGCTTTCATCGCGATTATTTTAATCGGCGCGGCTTTATTTCTTGTATACGACGCAATTAAAGTCCTGCTCGGGCCCGTTTCGGCGGTCAGTGTCTGGGCGCTTTTAGCAGCCGTTGTTTCAGCAATCTGGAAATGGATCCTTTATGTCTACACTTATAAAACGGCTCAAAAATACCGCAGTAAAAGTCTCCGCGCCGCCGCTTCGGACCATCTGGCCGACATCTTTGCTTCATGCGCTGCCGCCGTCGGCCTCGGCATCGGTTGGGCGGGAAATCTGCTGAATATGCCTGGTGCCCGTTTCGGCGATCCGGTTGCAGGCATCGTCGTCTCTTTTCTCGTGCTGAGAATTGCGATCATTATGATCATAAAGTCGACCAATGTACTTATGGAAAGCAGTGTCCCTGAAGACAAACAGGAAGAGTACCGGCAGGTGTTCCTCTCTTTTCCGGAAGTGAAAAAAATCGATATTTTGCGCGCACGCGAGCAGGGCAACGGAGTGCTGATCGATGCTCAGATCAGGCTCCCTGCTTCGCTCACTATTCAGGAGGGCGACGATATTACCGAGGCAATCAGGCGGCGGATGATCCGCAAATATCCTTATGTCGATGAAGTGCTGATTCACATCAATCCGTGGTACGCGGACCGGGAAGTCGTTGAACCGGATTCTGTTCCCGACCTGAAAAAAAAATGACGATTGATCCATTATCCTTTATAGTTATAAGTAAATAAAACGGTCAGCGTCTGCACACAAATATCTTATCTTTTGAGGTGAGCGAAATGTCAGTTGCTTCAGTAGAAAATACAGCCATTGCGCTGAATGTTGGAGATCAGGCGTTCGGTCTCCCGATCGGAGAAATCCATGAGTTCGTAGAACCGATTCATGCCGTGAAGGTACCGATGACCCATCCCTACTTTCTGGGCCTGATTTCATTAAGAGGTAAAGTTCTGCCCTTGATTAATCTGGCGGGTATCTTTCACATTGATCACAATCCGTTTCCTAAAGAAGATGAAAAATACGTCGTTTGCGGTACAGAGAATGAAATCATCGCTCTTGATATTCATTCTGTCGGCGAACCCTTAACTTTTCATCCTGAAGATCTGGTTCCGGTCAGCGACAAAGGGGAGGCCGTTACCGCCGAACTGAAATTGGAAAAACGCGAGCTTCCTCTGCTGAATATCCAGAAACTTTTCACCCTGACAAAATCACTGAACAGCCTGGAACGGCGCTGAATCGATTTTTTATGAGAAGGATTGACGGATCCTTTTTATGACTACATTAATCTGAATACTCTTAGAAAAAAGATCAAAAACAGGCGGAGGAAGGTGGCACATTCATGGGCATTCACAAATATTTTCAGAGTTTGTCCGACCTGGAAGGGATATTCCGCTGCCCGGGCGTTTTTAAGTATCAGGAACATTCCGTAGCCAGCCATTCTTTCAAAGTGGCAACCATTGCCCAATTTCTTGCCACTGTTGAAGCTCAGGACGGAAAGACGGTCGACTGGAAAACGATGTACGAGCGGGCGATCAATCACGACTATTCCGAACTGTTCACCGGTGACATCAAAACTCCTGTCAAGTACGCGCTTCCAAAACTCCGGGAACTTTTCTCCCAGGTGGAGGGTTCGATGACTCAGGAATTCCTGAACAAAGAATTCCCGCCTGAATTTAGAAAAGTTTATGAAGGCCGGTTTAAAGAAGGAAAAGACAGTTCGCTTGAAGGCCGGATCTTGTCCGTTGCCGATAAGATCGATCTGCTTTATGAAGCTTACGGTGAAATACAGAAGGGCAATCCTGAGCCTTTATTCTTTCAGATTTACAAAGAAGCGCTGGCATCCATCATAAAATTCAAGGATATGGCCGCTGTTCAATACTTTATTCATGTCATTCTTGAAGAAATGATCAATGAGGAGATCTCTTCGCATCAGAAAATTAAAGCCATTACAAAGCGCCTGCTGGCCGGAGAGTCTTCGGAATAACCATCTTTTGAATTTGGACAGCTCTTTCCTTGCCATGGCGAAAAATCTAATTTATGATGTAAGAGCTTGGAACCGTTTATTTTTATCATAGGGCCCGGTCAAATTTCTTACAGTTTTTAAAGGAGTTTTTCTCAGATGAGCAAAAATATGCTGACACAGGATCCTCGCGGAAGAACGCCAAAAAGTACGGCTAACTATGCGGTTCTGATCCTTTCGGTATCGATTATCGCCGACATTTTGATTTTACTGCTTTTTTTTGCACCCTTTATCGGTTACCACGGTAAAATCGGTTTTGATGTTTACCTGCTTCCGAGATTTAATGCCGTTTTCAACAGTTTTACGTTCATCTTCCTTCTGGCGGCCTTTATCGCTGTCAGGAAAAAGAATATCGCCATGCATCGCGGCTTTATTCTGGCCGCGTTTACAACAACCTTTCTCTTCCTGATTTCGTATCTTTCATTTCATTATCTCGCGCCGCCGCCCCATTACGGGGGCACCGGCCTGATCCGTCCCGTCTACTTTTTTCTCCTGATCACCCACAGTACGCTTGCAGCGATCGTTGTCCCGCTCGCTCTTTTCGCACTCGTATGGGGATGGACCAACCAGATTAAGAAGCATAAACGAATCGTTCGCTGGACGATGCCGATCTGGCTCTATGTCAGCCTGACCGGTGTTATCGTTTATCTGATGATGGCGCCGTATTATTAAATAGATCGAAAGGATCGCGCATGAACAGACCCCCTGATACCGGCCTACTGAATAGCCGGTATCAGGGGGTCTTTTGTATGGCCGGGTATTCAATCAATTTTAACAAAACGGCCGGCCAGTATTTCGGCGCTATTGAACCCTTTCATTGCACCATGCTGCCGGGCGCTTCACAGTTCCGGCGCGGGTCCGTCATCAACAGCGGGAAAACAGCGCCGTCTGCAAAAATTGACTGCCATTCACGCATTTATGTAAATAGTCCGCTCTCTGGAAAATTGACCGATGCGAACGGCGGCCTGGCTTCGGGACAGACTGTTTGCCTGCCGCATCATTTGGCTTCGTACAGATAGATCGTCCATGCGGAGGCTGAATTGTTAAATGATTTCAGGAAGCGCAGCCCGTCCTGATCGGCATTCATAATCGGCACGGAAGACAAAATATAACGGCCGCCCAGCTTTTTAAATGCATTGATATTAAGCTGAAGATGGTGAATTTTTACCGCCGACCCCTTCCGGAATTCATAATTTTTTCCCAACTCTGCCGTAAAAAGATAGCATCTGCCGCCCCAGTTGTCGAAATAACTTTTGATTTCTTTGTTCTTATCCAACTCTTTAGCAATAATTTTCCTGAATGTATGCTTATAAGACAGCGGATAGAAATTATTGTAAGTGTCCAAAGTATAGAAACCGTTGTACTGAGCGATCGCCGGGTGAAGGCCGATACTGGCTATGCGATAATCCGATTGCGGTTTTCCGATAAAAGCGGCAATATCATGGAATTGCTGCACGGCATAAAATTGTTTGAACGTCGGTTCGCCATGAAATTCAATTTCCGGATTGTAATAAAAAAGTACGGCAAGCTGCAGTACGAAACAAATTCTGACAAAACGCCGCCATTTATTTCCCATCTTCCAGAGGATCGCCGCCCCCACGGCAAACATGAGATAGATAAACAAGGGATGCAGATAATGGTAGCGGGAAAAATTAAAAGTTGTCAGAATGCTGATTTTTTCTTTGAGCGGTGCCCACCCCTTATAAAACCAGAAGGCGAACCATACGGACAGCAAAATGTTTATCACAAGGAGACAGACAAACCACTTTCGCAGCCGCTTTCCGCCGCCTCCGTTCCGGATCATCTGCCACAGGACGACGCCAGTAAAGGGAAGAATGACAAATTCATGAACGGTCATCACCTGGTTATGCCCCAATATAAAGTTCTCCAGCGCCAGCTTGGCCGTACTGTATAAACTGCCTGTCGATTCAAGAAATTCATTGCGGTTTGTCGGCGGACCCGGAAAAAGCAGTGATGCAACCAGTCGGTAATCCAGCAGCAGATAGAGGGCGGTCATGAATGCGATCGATCCTAAAAAAAGCAGGTTTGCCTTTCTTTTAACAATCCAATCGCGCAGCCAGAGAAACAACATCGCAGTCAGGAAAAAGAAAAAGCCAAGCACAAAACTGGAATAGAACGGCAATAAAGAAAAGATCAGCCACTCTCTCCAGGTTCCTTTCCGCGCCCTGATATTTAAAAAAGCCCACAGAGCGAGCGGCATCCCCATTGTACTGAGCATTCCGGACGGCCAGAAGGGCGTCAGTGCAAAGGCCAGAGAACCCAGCACACGGACGGGATAAGCATCTGCCGACTTGACGCAGTAATCCCGAAGCAGTAAATACATGCCGAGAAAAGCAAAGACGCAAACGATCGCCTGACTGAGGGAAAAAGCAAGCATTGATGGAAAAAGAACGTGAAGCCAGACAATTCCGCTAAACTGAGAATCGAACGCATTTCTTGAAAGCTCTCCGTTGATGACCTGCGGAATCCCGGCGTTAATGGAACCGAACAACTCGCCGCTGCGATTAAGAACCTGGTACCAGGCGACATTCGAATCCAGATTATCCTGGACACGTATATGAGCGTTTTCGCCCAGTATAAACAGAGGAGACAGATAGACGGCAATTAAGAGAGCTGCAAGAATCAATGCCCTTTTCTCTTTGAACGCCGGACCGGCATGTCTTTGATTGCCGGAGTTCAGCTGCTGATTCATTGTCTTTCACCACACTGTTTCAGGTTAGAACGGACCGGCACGGTCGTTTCAAAAGCCGGCCGCATGCTTAGATCGGAATTCAACCGGCAAAGATGCTGTCCCTTAGGAAGGTCCGCTGAATAAAAAGAACCGCCATAAAAGATCATTCTTTTACCGCGGCCTTTCATTGCTGTTTTCAATTTGACATAAAACTGGAGAAAATCATTCCGTTGTATACGGGAGTAAAGCCATCTGACGTGCGCGCTTAATCGCCTTTGTCAGCTGGCGCTGATATTTCGCACTCGTTCCCGTAACACGGCGGGGCAATATTTTCCCGCGTTCAGAAATAAACCGTCTCAGTAAGTCAACATCTTTATAGTCAATATAAGTAATATGGTTGACCGTAAAATAGCATACCTTGCGGCGTTTACCGCGTGACCGGCGTACTGCCATTCCAAGCACCTCCCTGTTAATCATTTGTTTTTCGTGCCGTTTATCAGAACGGCAGATCATCATCCGATATATCGATCGGCTTACTGTCGTTAGCAAATGGATCTTCAAAAGAAGGGGTATCCTGACCGCGGTTACTACTACTGCCGGCGCTCGCGCCCTGCCGGTTCGCCTGCGGCGGATAGCCCGCGTTTCCCGCAGCCGGAGCGGCGTTCCCGTTGCCGTCGCCATGTCTGGCGCTCTTCGGTTCAAGGAACTGCACACTATCCGCAATAACCTCCGTGACATAGACACGGCGGCCTTCATTATTCTCATAGTTTCGTGTCTGAATGCGGCCGTCGACTCCTGCCAGGCTCCCTTTTGTCAGAAAGTTGGCAGCGTTCTCCGCCTGTCTTCGCCACACGACCACAGGAATAAAGTCCGTTTCGCGATCGCCCTGCTGATTAGAGAACGGACGATTGACTGCAAGCGTAAAACTTGTCACGGCAACTCCGTTCGGTGTATAACGAAGTTCCGGATTTTTTGTTAAGCGTCCGACCAAAACAACCCGATTAATCATCAGAATTCCCCCTGTTCCGCAAATTATTTGCTTTCTTCAGGTTTGCGTTCATCCTTGATGATCATAAAGCGAATCACATCTTCATTGATCTTGACAAGACGGTCGAATTCATCAATTGCCGTGTTTTCGGCCGTTACATAGAGAACGTTGTAAACGCCGGTATTATAATCATTGATTTCATAGGCCAGCCGACGCTTGCCCATTTCCTTGACATCATTGATTTCGGCGCCATTGTCGGTCAGGATGGACGCAACCTTTTCTTTGACTGCTTTTTCCTGATCTTCTTCCAAATCCGGACGAAGAATGTACATAATTTCGTATTTGCGCACGATGTTCACCTCCCCTTGGACTAAACGGCTCCTGAACGGAGCAGAGAGCAAGTCTTCTCACTCATAGGGCTTTATAATAACACATTCAGCAAATGATTGCAAGATTCATCGATTCATGCCAAGGTCAGACATTAAATCTGAAATTAACGATGTCTCCGTCCTGCATCACATAATCCTTGCCCTCGAGCCGCAGATGCCCTTGTTCCTTTGCGGCAAGTTCTGAACCGGCGGCCACCAGATCCTCATAAGACACGATCTCGGCACGAATAAAACCGCGTTCAAAGTCGGAGTGGATGATGCCTGCCGCCTGCGGCGCTTTCGTCCCTTTCCGAAATGTCCACGCCCGCACTTCTTTTTCTCCCGCCGTGAAGTAGGTAGCCAGTCCGAGAAGCCGGTATGATTGGGCGATCAGCCGGTCAAGACCCGAAGTTTCAAGACCGAGATCCTGCAAAAACGCTTTTTTCTCTTCGCCTTCAAGTTCGGCTATCTCAGACTCAATCTTTGCCGAAATGACAACGACTTCCGATCCGTCTTTTTCCGCATAGTCCCTGACCGCCTGGACATATGCGTTATCGTCCGGTGCCAGCAGATCGTCTTCAGAAATGTTTGCTACATAGAGAACCGGTTTTTTCGTCAGAAAATTGAACGGTTTGACAGCTGTCTCCTCCTCGTCCGTCAGCGCAACATGGCGGGCCGGCTCCCCTGCGTCAAAGGCTTCTTTCAGTTTTTGCAGTGCGGAAAATTCGATGATCGCCTGTTTTTCTTTCTGTTTTGCCAATTTTTCCGTCCGGTCGAGCCGTTTATTTATCTGCTCCATGTCGGCCAGAATCAGTTCCAGATTAATCGTTTCGATATCGTCGATCGGATCGATTTTTCCGGAGACGTGCGTAATGTTTTTATCGTCAAAACAGCGGACGACGTGGGATATGGCATCGACCTGCCGTATAGTGGCAAGAAACTGGTTACCCAGTCCTTCTCCTTTGCTTGCCCCTTTAACCAATCCGGCAATATCCGTAAACTCAAATGTAGTCGGGATCTTTTTTTTCGGATGGTACATTTCCGTCAGTTTGTCCAGCCGTTTATCCGGAACACTGACGATTCCCACATTAGGTTCAATCGTGCAGAACGGATAATTGGCCATTTCCGCCCCGGCCTGCGTGATCGCATTAAACAGTGTTGATTTGCCGACATTCGGCAGACCTACAATACCTGTCGTTAAGCTCATTATTTTTCAACTCCCCGGATCTTCCCGATCTTTGTTTCGCTTCCATTGTATTCAGAACTTATTCATGACCGTCTGCGTCCCCGGCAGATCCATGTTCGATGATTCGTTTTATTTTTTTCTGGAATTCCGCTCTCGGCATCATCACACTGTGGCCGCAGCCGAGACACTTGATGCGGATATCGGCGCCCATCCTAATGATTTTCCACTGATTGACGCCGCACGGATGTGATTTTTTCATCTCAACGACGTCGTTTAAGTCAAAGATAATCCGAGGTTTCGCCATCTATTATTCCCCCTCTTAAAGAAGACCTTGATCGTCGCTAAAAGAATATACGAGTGTCCGCCGTCGATGCAACCGGGCGTATCAGAAACTGATTTTTTCTCTTAGAAAACCGGAGAGCGCATCAATCGGCAGACGGACCTGATCCATCGAATCCCTGTCCCTGACGGTAACCTTGCCATCATCTCTTGAATCAAAGTCATAGGTAATGCAGAAAGGAGTCCCTATTTCATCCTGCCTGCGGTATCTTTTGCCGATCGATCCCGTCTCATCATAATCGACCATCCAATCCTTCGCCAGGCTCCGGTAGATCGCCTGTGCTTCATTGCCGAGTTTCTTTGAAAGCGGAAGAATGCTTGCCTTATAAGGAGCGAGCACCGGATGCAGATGAAGCACGATCCGTTGATCATGATCATCGATTTTCTGTTCCTCATAGGCATCGGCCAGAAAGGCGAGAGTGACACGGTCAGCGCCGAGCGAAGGCTCGATCACATACGGGATATAGCGTTCATTCAGGTTTTGATCGATATACTGCAGATCCTGCCCCGACACTTCCATATGGCGGCGCAGATCGTAATCCGTTCTTGATGACAGGCTCGACAGTTCTCCCCATCCGAACGGGAAGAGGTACTCGATATCCGTCGTCGCATTGCTGTAATGCGGTAGTTCTTCTTTTTCATGATCGCGGAGCCGGAGATTGTCTGCTTGGATATTCAGTGACTTCAGCCATTCGAAACCGAATGAGCGCCAATATTGGAACCATTTCCCGTCTTCGCCTGGTTTGCAGAAAAATTCCAATTCCAGCTGTTCAAATTCCCTCGTACGGAAAGTAAAATTTCCGGGCGTGATTTCATTGCGGAACGATTTGCCGATCTGGCCGATGCCAAAAGGAATTTTCTTGCGCATCGTTCGTTGTACATTTTTAAAATTCACAAAGATGCCCTGAGCCGTTTCCGGACGCAGATAAATTTCGTCTTTGGCCGATTCCGTCACGCCCTGATAGGTTTTAAACATCAGATTGAACTGGCGTATTTCCGTAAAATCGTGTTCTCCGCATTCCGGGCACTTGATTGCATGAGACTCGATCAGTTTTTCCATAGTAGCAAAGTCCAGTCCGTCCACCGGTCCAGGAAGCTCTTCCCTCGGAATGTTGCTTTCAATAAGTTTATCAGCCCGAAAACGTGACTTGCATTTTTTGCAGTCAATCATCGGATCATTAAAATTTGTAATATGGCCGGAAGCTTCCCATGTTTTCGGATTCATCAGAATTGCCGCGTCCAGTCCGACATTGAAAGACGGTTCCTGAACGAACTTTTTCCACCATGCCTGCTTGACATTATTTTTCAGTTCTACGCCAAGCGGACCGTAATCCCATGTATTCGCCAGGCCGCCGTAAATTTCCGATCCCGGAAAAATGAATCCCCGATGTTTCGCCAGATTGACAATTTGCTCCATTGTTTTACTCATTCGCCGGACTCCCTTATTTTCAAAAATAATGAAGCTCCCGTCTGCTAGGCAACGAACAGCCTAGGGACGAGAGCTTTTATTGACTCACGCGGTTCCACCCTAATTGATGCGGACAATCCGCACCCTCTTTTAAAAACTGCAGCTCAAGAATGCCTTCTTCAGGTGCTGTTTCCGGGTTCCCACTCTCCCCGGATCACTGTGTAACAGCCGCTCCTGCTTACTCTTTTCTCTCATTGCCGAAAAAAATTTTCAAATTTATCCATTTTCGCTTTCTGTTACATAGTATAGCCCATTTTTCGGAAAAAGGACAGTAATTCTTGTTTTTCCCAAATAAAGCCGAAAGATGACGTCTGAAACGGTATATCACCCATAGCAGATATTTGAAATTCGGGCAGTGGAAAAGGATGAGCTAAATGCGAGGGCGCCGGATTTTCTAGGGAAACAGGTATAGATTCTCCGGATAGTCCGTATACTGATAATACTTTATTAAGGAGCGGAAACTATGAATCTTAG
Source organism: Sporolactobacillus sp. KGMB 08714 (assembly GCF_036598985.1). NCBI lineage: Bacteria > Bacillati > Bacillota > Bacilli > Caryophanales > Sporolactobacillaceae > Sporolactobacillus > Sporolactobacillus sp. KGMB 08714. The sequence goes on along the minus strand of NZ_JAUUBW010000002.1, from coordinate 45,660 downwards.
GCAGGAAAAACAAACAGCGCATTATGAGGACAAAGTCTCCCACGCTTTGCTCGTCCGGGCGATTCGAAGCTATCTTCCCTCGCCCGGAACAAATCCGCTCGTTATCGTCTGCATCGGGACGGATCGCTCCACCGGAGATTCACTTGGCCCGCTGGCCGGCACTTTTTTGCAGAAGCATACGATTCCCGATACTTATATTTATGGTACTCTGGAAAATCCGGTGCATGCAGTAAATCTTGAAAACACCCTCAGTACCATAGCGGCCTCCTATCGGAATCCTTTTATTATTGCCATTGATGCCTGCCTGGGCAAGCAAAAAAATATCGGCATGATCTCAGTTTCAAAAGGTCCTGTTCTCCCGGGTGCAGGCGTTAATAAAAAACTTCTGCCTGTCGGGGATATCAACATTACCGGAATTGTCAACGTCAGCGGCTTTATGGAATATTCTGTACTCCAGAATACACGGCTCAATATTGTAATGAGTCTTTCGGAGGTCATCAGCCGCTGTCTTTATCTTGCCATTCTTTCCCGCGATAAAGCCGGTCTCCCGGCTCGAATGCACCTCAGCCGTCATTAACAGCATCTGTCCGGCTAAAGTGCGATCCTGAAACTCGTTTATGATGTGCAGTCAGGCTTTGAAGCCTCATTTATCAGCTTTAAACAGGCATCCGCAGAAAAGCAGCGCTTTTTCGAGAGAAAAAATAGGAACCAATGTTTTTCACGCGCATTTAAAGCATCTTTCATTAGTCCGAGAGGTGAATCCCAGCTTTCTCTGAATCACAATTCAAATAAAAAATTAGGGGGCAGCTGTTACGGCCGCCCCTCAAGCAACTCAAGCAGCCGATTCAGATCATCGGCTGAGTAGTAATCCATTTCAATTTTCCCTTTTTCCTTGTTAGCTGTCGGCTTTATTTTTATTGACGTGCCGAACCGTTCACGAAGCGTATGAACCTTCTCCTTCAACTCGGGAGGCATGATCCACTCTTTTTTCATCGATGTTTCACGTGAAACATGATGATTCAATTTTTGAATCAGCGCCTCAAGCTGCCGTACATTCATTTGCTCCTTAATAATCTTATCGACAACCTGCGGAATCCGTTTTCTGTCCTTAAGCCCAAGCAATGCCCGGCCGTGCCCCATTGAGAGCTTTCCGTCTTCAAGCAGTCCTTTGACGGTTTTATCCAGCTGCAGCAAGCGTAAATGATTTGTGATATGCGGCCGGCTCTTTCCGAGTTTTGCTGCCAGTTCCTCCTGAGTCAGATTCAATTCATCCATTAATCTTCGATAAGCCGAGGCCTCTTCAATAGGATTTAAATCTTCCCGCTGAAGATTCTCAATCAGAGCAATCTGCATCATTTCTTTATCGGAGAGCTCTCTGATAATCGCCGGAACTTTTTTCTGGCCGGCGATTTTGGCAGCCCGAAATCGGCGTTCCCCGGTAATAATATCGTAGCCTTTAATACTTTTTCTGACGACCAGCGGCTGAATGACTCCATGCTCTTTAATGGACTGGGCCAGTTCTTCCAACCCTTGTTCATCGAATTTTTTACGGGGCTGATAAGGATTAGTCCTTAGATCGCTTAATTCGACGTTTTCTACTGTATCTTCCTGTTCGTCGGAAAAAGTGGTCGGAAAAAAAGCATCAAGGCCCTTACCTAACGCTTTGCTCATTCATCATCACTTCCTTCGCAAAGTCAAGATAGACTTCAGCACCTTTTGATCTGGCATCATAAATGATGATCGGTTTTCCATGGCTTGGTGCTTCGCTCAAACGGACATTGCGGGGAATGACAGTCTGAAAAACACGATCCTGAAAATATTTTTTCACTTCCTGAATGACCTGAATTCCCAAATTTGTTCTCGCATCGAGCATCGTCAAAAGCACACCTTCAATGGCCAAATGATGGTTCAGGTGTTTTTGCACAAGCCTGACTGTATTCAATAGCTGGCTGAGTCCTTCCAGCGCGTAATATTCACACTGAACCGGAATGATGACGGCATCCGAAGCCGTCAGGGCATTGATTGTCAGTAAACCGAGCGAAGGCGGACAGTCTATGATTATATAATCATATGTATCTTTTATCTTTTCCAGAGCACGTTTCAGCCTGACTTCCCTCGAAATTGTCGGAACCAATTCAATTTCCGCTCCTGCCAGTTGAATCGCGGAAGGAATCACGTCAAGATTTTCAATAGCCGATTTTTTAATCACCTTCCGGATTTCCGTATCCTCCACTAAAACATCATAAATGCATTCATCAACTTCACCTTTATCAACACCTGAACCGCTTGTCGCGTTTCCTTGAGGATCAATGTCAACCAGTAACACTTTACAGCCCAGCATAGCCATGCAGGCACTGAGATTTACAGCCGTCGTTGTTTTACCTACGCCGCCTTTCTGGTTGGCGATCGCTAATATCTTGCTCACACCTTCACCTACTCTCAAACTTCGATCGCTATCTTTCATTCTATCATGAATTCTCAGATCCAGGTTCATAATTCAACGATTTGCACAGAAAAAAGGAGCCGCAAATAAGATGGCTCCAAAATTACAGCCTTCACTTATTTATTTTTTAGGGATGCGGATCGTAAACTGGTAGTATTCGCCCATGTCTTCTTCACTGGTATCTATATTAAGTCCCGAATCCGTCACCATATGGACAGACTGGCGAATAGTGTTGACTGCGATTCGCGAATCGCGGCTTAACGAGACACGCCTTGTCCGCTTTTCTTTTGTTTTCTCCGCATCCTGATCACGTTCCAGTATTTTTTTGATGCGACTCTCGGTTTGTTTCACATTTAATTGCTTTTCGATGATTTCATGCAACAATTTTTCCTGTTTTTCAGGATCTTTTAATATAATTAATGCTCTTGCATGCCGTTCTGTTATTTTCTTTTCGAGAATCGCACTCTGTACGGATGGCGGCAGTTTCAGCAGCCGCAACTTGTTGGCAATCGTCGACTGCCCTCTCCCGAGTTGCTGAGCCAGGCTTTCCTGTGTCAGCCCGTGAATATCTATTAGTCTTGAATAAGCCATTGCTTCCTCGATCGCCGTCAGTTCTTCCCGTTGCAGATTTTCGATCAGCGCTACAGAAGCCGTTTGATCATCGTCAAACATTTTAACGATCGCCGGTATTTTTTCCCAGCCCAGAGAAGAAACAGCCCTCCAGCGCCGTTCACCCGCTATAATTTCATAGCGGTCCCCGATCGGCCTAAGCACGATCGGCTGAATGACACCGTGTTCCTGAATAGTCTCGGCGAGTTCCCGGAGTTTCTCCTCATTGAAAATCGAACGGGGTTGATATTGATTGGGAATGATTTTGGAGACTAGAATCTCCTGAACGCGCTCGTCCTCATTTTCCCGGGGATCTAGACTTGTTTCTTCTTCGCCGCTTTGGTTGAAAATCTTAGAAAAAGGATGCTTCATCTTTCCGACACCACCTTTTTACTGTCTGACCCAATTATTACTTCGCTGAAAAAATAATAAATCCTGCAAAAATAACGATCCGTGTTCCACGTGAAACATTATAAAGGATTTTTTGCCGGAATACCCGGTTTTCTCGGATATTTATGGGGAGTCTCACCTATTTTCCTTATAAAGAAAATATTGCGGCGGCTGTCTTCTTCCGGAAGAACAAGTGAAACCTTTCTATCCAATTTTCCCCCTAACAGATCAATGGCATGACCGGCCAGTTCCAGCTCTTCTTCTGATCGCGGCCCTTTTAACGCAATAAACTCGCCGCCAGGCAAAACCAAGGGCAAACAGTACTCACTGAGTACCGAAAAGTTAGCAACCGCGCGGGCAATCACGACATCAAAGCTCTCCCGCTTCCCCGCTTTACGTGCAAAGTTTTCGGCACGATCATGGCAAAGCGTGACCCCGCTCATTTGAAGCGATTCAGTCAAAGCCTGCAGAAAGATCAACCTTTTATTAAGTGAATCGACAATCGTCAGTTCCATTTCTGGAAACAGTATTTTCAACGGAACTCCCGGAAAACCGGCTCCGGATCCAACATCGCAAATGTGAAGCGGGCCCTGGAAAGAAAAGTAGAAGCTCGGAGTGAGTGAATCGTAAAAGTGCTTGACGGCTACTTCTTTTTCATCCGTTATTGCCGTCAGATTCATTTTTTTATTCCATTCAATCAGTTTCTGAAAATAAATGTCAAACTGTCCCTTTTGTTTTTCAGACAAATGAACGTCTTGTTTTAAAAGGATCTGTTCCAGCAGCTTCATAGCATCCTCCATGGATTGGGATCAGCCTGTTTTTCTGGCAAGCCTTCCCTGTTCAAGATAAACGAGCAAAATAGCAATATCGCTCGGATTGACACCGGAAACCCGAGAAGCCTGTCCAACAGATAACGGCTTAACCTGACTGAGTTTCTGCCTCGCTTCCGTGGCCAGTCCGCCGATCTGATCATAATCCAGATCTTGGGGAATTTTTTTCTTCTCCATTCTTTTCATTTTCTCAACCTGTTCGAGCTGTTTATTAATATAACCTTCATACTTTATCTGAATCTCCACCTGCTCGCCGACTTCATCAGACACCGTTTCGCTCCGTGGAAGAAGACCGGCGACATCACGGTAAGTCAGCTGCGGACGTTTTAACAATCGGTCCGCCTTCATCGGTTCCCTGATCGGTGCGGCTCCTCTGCTTTCAAGCAGCGCCGTGACTTCTTCAGAAGGTTTGACCGTCGTCAGCGCAAAACGATCGCGCTCCTTTTGAATCTGCCGCTTTTTAACAAGAAACCGGCGATATCGTTGTTCCGATATCAGACCGATGTCGTGGCCCAATTCCGTGAGCCTGAGATCAGCATTATCATGACGAAGAAGCAAACGGTATTCGGCACGCGATGTCAATAAACGATAAGGCTCTTTTGTTCCTTTGGTCACAAGATCATCGATCAGGACGCCGATATATGCCTGTGAACGGTCCAGTATCACCGGGTCCATGCCCAGCACCTTTCTTGCAGCATTGATACCGCCCATTAAGCCCTGCCCCGCTGCTTCTTCGTATCCGGAAGTCCCGTTGATCTGTCCGGCCGTAAAAAGTCCGCGGATCTTCTTGGTTTCAAGAGAAGGCCAGAGCTGGGTCGGCACAAGGGCATCATATTCAATGGCATAGCCCGGACGCATCATTTCCGCATTTTCCAGACCCGGAACTGTTGCAAGCATTTTCCGTTGAATTTCTTCCGGCATACTTGTCGAAAGGCCGTCAACATAGACTTCGCTTGTTTCCTTTCCTTCCGGCTCCAGAAACAGCTGATGACGGTTTTTATCGCTGAAACGGACAATTTTGGTTTCAATGGAAGGACAGTATCTTGGGCCCGTGCCGACAATAACACCCGAATAGATCGGCGAACGGTCCAGATTCTCATGAATAATTCTGTGGGTTTCCGGATTCGTGTAGGTCAGCCAGCACGGAATCTGATCTTTTACATACTCAGTCGTATCATAGGAGAAAGCGAGCAGAGCCTCATCGCCGGGCTGAATTTCCGTCTTCGAATAATCAATCGTCCGCCCGTTAACACGCGGCGGAGTTCCCGTTTTAAAACGGACAATATCAAAGCCGAGCGCACGGAGATTATCTGCCAGCCTGACGGAGGCCTGCATGTTATTAGGCCCGCTTTCATATTGAAGCTCTCCGATAATGATTTTTCCCTTTAGATAGACACCCGTCGTTAAGACAACGGACCGGGCACGATATTCCGCACCGGTTGCGGCAACAACGCCCTTGCAAATCCCGTCTTCAACAATCAGTTCTTCTACCATCCCCTGGCGGAGCGTTAGATTTTCTGTCTCTTCAATCGTTTTTTTCATTGCCCGCTGGTAAAGCTGCTTATCGGCCTGGGCTCGCAGCGCGCGGACCGCCGGACCTTTTCTGGTGTTCAGCATCCGCATCTGAATGTACGTTTTATCAATATTATGGCCCATTTCACCGCCGAGCGCATCAATTTCCCTGACAACAACGCCCTTCGCCGGACCTCCTACCGAAGGATTGCAGGGCATAAAGGCAATTCCCTCCAGGCTGATTGTCAGCATCAATGTCTTGGCTCCCATCCTTGCCGCCGCGAGTCCCGCCTCGACACCGGCATGGCCGGCTCCGACAACAATCACGTCATAGTCACCGGCTTGATATCTGTTCATTTTGTCATCCTCCTTCAGCTGTTATCACGAACATCTATTTTAAGCCGATACGGCTAAATAACCGCCGGCATTTATTTTCCAAGGCAAAACTGCGAAAAAAGCTTATCAATCAAACTGTCGTCTACTGAATCACCGATAATTTCTCCAAGGATATCCCACGTCCGCTTTACATCAATCTGAACAATATCAACGGGGAATCCCTGCTCTGCGGCTGCAATGGCATCCGATATAGCCGACCTGGCCTGCTTTAATAAAGCGATATGACGAGTATTGGAAACATAAGTTTCAGTCTGTGCCTGTGCACCTCCGCTAAGAAAAAGCGAAGCAATCACCTGTTCCAGTTCTTCAGTTCCCTTATCCTGCAAAAGCGAAGTACGGATAACGGGACGGCCGGATACAAGCCGCTGCAGTTCATCCGCCGATACATGCGATGGAAGATCCGTCTTATTTAAAATAATAATTGTCTGTGTATTCCCGATCATGTCAAACAAACGGCGATCATCAGCAGTCAATTCTTCATTGTTGTTCAGAAGCAGGAGAATAAGATCGGCCGACTTCAACGCTGCCTGCGACCGCTCGACTCCGATTTTTTCCACAATATCTTCTGTTTCTCTAATACCTGCCGTATCGACAAGTTTCAGCGGAACACCCCCGACATTGACATATTCCTCAATCACATCGCGGGTTGTCCCCGGAATATTCGTCACAATGGCTTTATTCTCATGGACGAGATGATTCAGCAGAGATGATTTCCCGACGTTCGGTTTTCCGATAATCGCCGTCGACAATCCTTCCCTCAATATCTTTCCCTGCTTCGCCGTCGAAAGGATTCCGTCGATTTTTTTTTCGACCCGGGACGCTTTTTCAAAGAGTAGTTCCCCCGTCATGACTTCAGCATCGTCGTATTCCGGATAATCAATGTTGACTTCAACCGCGGCAAGCATGTCGAGCAGTTCATCCCGGAGTTTACGGACCAATCCGGAAAGCTTCCCTTCTATCTGGCTCATGGCCACATTCATGGCCCGGTCGGTCTTCGCGCGGATCAGATCCATGACGGCCTCGGCCTGAGACAGATCGATTCTGCCGTTCAGAAAAGCCCTTTTTGTAAACTCGCCGGGCTCCGCCATCCGCACATTCTGATCCAGAACCAGGCTGAGTACCCTATTAACGCTGACCAGTCCGCCATGGCAATTGATTTCAACAACATCTTCCCGAGTAAATGTTTTGGGTTTCTTCATCACTGAAACCATGACTTCCTCAATTGTACGGCCGGTTTCCGGATCGACGATTTTTCCATAATGAATGGTATGGTTCTTTACTTTTGTCAGGGACGCTTTCCCTTCAAATAATCGATCCGCTGCGGGAATCGCCTCAGGTCCGCTGAGACGGACAATACTGATCGCACCCTCTCCGATCGGAGTCGACACGGCAGCAATTGTATCATAATCCAATTTTATCACCCCTTCCCTTAGAAGTCCTCTATTCAACCATACCCGGAACGGATTCAAAATAAATTCAGTTCAAAGCAATTATTTCTGTGAAGCAAACCTTTACCCGGTAAAAACAGCAATACCCGTCTGAAAAGTCGGCTGCCCGGTTAAACAAACTCTGCTGAGCAAATATCTAAGAAACGGCACCGGTTCATTGTTTGTTCCCGGTAATCTATCAAACCGTCACGTCGTCACATTTTATTTTTCAAATAAAACGGAAATTACTCAGTGTGCACTCTACAGATGATCGGAATTATTTTCCGCTGTCCCCCCGTTACCGTTACGATCCCAAGAAAAAATTCAGCGGTTCCACCAGCATAATCAATCCACAGACTAAACGAAAGATAAAAGAAAAAAGCGCGCAAATAGGCGCGTTTTTCTTTCACCGATCACTAATTATCTGAAAGAGCGACTGTCACGTAACGGCGCGGTTCTTCACCGAATGAAAAGGTCTCCACTTTGCTGTTCCCGGCAAGTTCCGAATGAATGATTTTCCGCTCAAAAGACGGCATCGGTTCAAAACGGTAGGCTTTTCCGGTTTTTGCAACCCTCTCCGCTACACGGTCGGCAAGAGAAATCAATGCCTTCTTCCTTGTCTCGCGATAATTTTCCGCATCAAGGATCAGCGTCATCCGATGATCGGAATTTTTATTGACGACAAGATTCGCCAGATACTGCAAGGCATTTAAGGTTTGGCCGTGCCTGCCGATCAGCTGCGAAACATCCCGTCCGACAAATTGACAGCGGCAGATCCTTCCGCTTTTGTCACTGACCTGAATATGCGCCGAGATATCCATTTTCTCGATCAGATTTCTCAGAAAATCGATACCCGAATCAAAGGGCGTTTTTTTCAAAGTGACACTCACAAGTGCTTTCCTTGATCCGATTCCGAGAAAACCGCCCCTCGGTCGTTCGATTACCGTGACTTCTACCTGATCGACGGTCGCATTAAGTTCCTCGAGGGCTGAAGATACAGCCAGGTCAACTGTCTTCCCATATTTCGAGACTTCCCTCACTTTTTCTTAGCGCCTCCGGATTCCGTTCTCGCCTGTGAAATATCCTTCTTCTCATAAATAAAATAAGTCTGGAATATCATGAAAATGTTTCCGACAACCCAGTAAAGAGCCAGAGCCGATGGGAAATAAAGAGCAGGCACAGCAATCATTATCGGAAAAACATAGGTCATCATCGCCATCTGAGGATTGGAGTTGCCCATTCTGCCAACCATAATCTTCTGCTGCAGAAATGTCGACAAAGCGGCAATGATCGGCAGAATATAAAATGGATCCGGCGCCCCGAGCTGAAACCACAGGAACGACTGTTTCTTGATTTCCCATGTCCGCATGATTGCCTGATAAAAAGCAAAAAGAATCGGCATCTGGATCAGCAGCGGCAGACAGCCGGAAAGCGGATTGACCTTATTCTCCTGAAAAAGTTTCATCTGCTCTTGCTGCAGTTTTTCCTGAGTAGCCCGGTCTTTAGAGCTGTACTTTTCCTGCAGGGCCTTGATTTTCGGCTGCAGATCCTGCATGGCCTGCGAGCTTTTCACCTGTTTTGCCATGAGCGGCAGCAGAACAAGCCGGACAATGATCGTCGTAATAATAATGGCAATGCCGTAACTGTCCCAGAACATATGAGCAACATAGATGATAAACTCCGACAGCGGATATACAAAATACCTGCTCCAGAATCCTGTACTCTGAGCATTAATCGGTTGATTCACATTCGAACAGCCCGCCAGCAAAACAGCCAGCAAAATCAAGATGCCCACCACAGCTCTTTTTTTACGCAAAACGCTACCTCCTCGATAGGTCCCGAACGATATTTTAAATTTTTACGGTTTTTCTCTATTCGTGTCTTTTCCGGGAACAGGATCGAACCCGCCCGGATGAAAAGGCTGGCATTTCAGCAGACGACGGACGGTCAGCCAGCCCCCTTTAAAAACGCCGAACCTGTCAAATGCCTCCACGGCATACTGCGAACACGTAGGATAAAACCGACAGGTCGGAGGTGTTAAAGGAGAAATAAATTTTTGGTACAGCCGAATTAAAAAAATAAAAATATATTTCATCGTCAAACATCCCTATTACTCAATATGGCACCCGCTTTTTTTAACACGTGAACCAGACTGTCCTGCATTTCCTGATGAGACATCGTTCGGACCGGAAGGCGCGAGATCACAACATAATCATTGCCAAGTTCCAGTTTGTCCGATAAATTTCGAAATATTTCCTTAATGTTCCTTTTAATATGGTTTCGCATAACGGCATTTCCCATCTTCTTGCTGACCGACAGTCCGAGACGGATATACGGCCGTCCGGTCTGCTTAAGCACATAGACGACGAACTGGCGATTGGCGAAAGACCTGCCCCTGTCAAAAACCGACTGAAAATCTTTATTTTTTTTTAATCTTTTCAACGTCTTCATCTTGTCCCTCCATAATGGGACATACCTTTTTCATAGACAGCATACAAATATTATACAAATGTAAAGGCCTGTGTAAAAAAGACCACTGTAGGTCTCACAGTGGCCTTATGCAGACAGAACTTTTCTTCCCTTGCGCCGGCGGTTTGCCAAGACTTTACGGCCGTTTGCCGTTGCCATGCGTGCGCGGAAACCATGCACCTTTTTTCTTCTCCGATTATTAGGCTGAAAAGTACGTTTCAATGATATTACACCTCCTAGCAAAACAGGAAAAACCAGTCTTATTAATTATAAGGACCCATCATCCAAAAGTCAAACAACGCGGATCCGTTTTCTCCTTCATTCAGTCGACAAACTGTGCATAATTTCGAGCCGCCGTTCGCTTTTTTCCACCGATTGTCGACATCTTTTTCACAAATTATCAAGCTGTGAACAACTTTCCCGTGCATAGTTATCCGTCTGTGGATAACATTTGCAAAGCATTGCTTTGCCTGCAATTTTTTGATATGATCATACTGCTTTAATTGTGCAAACAGTTTGTTTATCAACCGTTTTTTCCACAGGCTGTGGATAAAAATGTGGATATTCATAAACAGCCGTTTCTTCTTTTATCCACAGCTCGGTGATTATTGTTGACGATTCTTTTTTTTATGACAAAATCAACCTTATTTACTTTTTCTCTTTGTGGATAAATAACTCGCGCAACAGAATCGCGAGTCGCAAAGGCCGGGCAGTCCGCCGTATGGTGCGGCGCTTTGTTCCGGCCCTTTGCGCTAGTTTTGCTGTTTTTTGTGCTTTCTGAAAGAAAAGATACCGCTTACCAGAGAGGGACGAAAAATGTCCCATAAAAACTCTGCTTTCGTGTCAGCCACAGACAGATGATCATTTTCAGCATCCTCTTAAAGCACAAATAGAGCACAAAAAACATGCTTCAATTTTTCAAAAGGGGGGCCGCCAGGCATTGGATAATCTTAAAGAAATATGGAACCAGGCACTTGCGATTATAAAGAAAAAACTCAGCAAGCCCAGTTTTGAAACTTGGCTGAAAGAAACACAGGCCCAGTCAATAAACGGACAGACAGTCATCATCAGTGTCCCCAATGAATTTTCCCGCGACTGGCTGGAAGAGCACTATTCCAGGCTGATTTCCGATATTCTTTACAACATCACAGGTGTCCATTACAATGTCCAGTTTGTTATCCCGCAAAAAAGGTCCGGCGAAACCGAAAAACCGGGGCCGCCGAAAACAAGAAAGAGTGATCTAATGAATCCCAGGCCGCAGAACGGCTACTCGGACAATGCAGGCCGTTTAAACCAAAGCACTCCGAGACGCATCGAAGAATTGAACAACAGTATGCTCAATTCAAAAAATACATTTGAAACATTTGTTATCGGTTCGGGAAACCGCTTTGCCCATGCCGCATCGCTGGCCGTTGCCGAAGCCCCGGCAAAAGCTTATAACCCGCTGTTCATCTACGGCGGTGTCGGGCTGGGGAAGACCCATTTAATGCACGCGATCGGGCATTACGTAATCGAACACAACCCGGCCGCGCGGGTTGTCTATCTTTCTTCCGAAAAATTTACGAACGAATTCATCAACTCGATCCGCGACAATAAAACCGTCGAATTCCGAAACAAATATCGCAGTGTCGATGTGCTACTTATCGACGATATTCAGTTTCTCGCCGGGAAAGAACAGACTCAGGAGGAATTTTTTCACACGTTCAATGCACTGCATGAAGAATATAAGCAGATCGTCATCTCAAGCGACCGGCCGCCGAAAGAAATTCCGACGCTTGAAGACCGGCTTCGTTCCCGTTTCGAGTGGGGGCTGATTACAGATATCACGCCGCCCGATCTCGAGACGCGGATCGCCATTCTCCGGAAAAAGGCCAAAGCGGAAGGCCTCGATATTCCGAACGAAGTCATGATTTACATTGCCAATCAAATTGACACAAATATCCGTGAACTGGAAGGTGCGCTGATACGCGTCATCGCCTTCTCATCCCTGAACAATCAGGATATCAATGTCGATCTGGCCGCAGAAGCGCTAAAAGACATTATTCCTTCGTCAAGGCCGAAGACCATCACGATACAGGATATACAGATGACTGTCGGAGAAGAATACAGTTTGAAACTGGAAGACTTTTCCGCAAAGAAAAGAACTAAGTCAATTGCTTTTCCGAGGCAGATTGCTATGTACCTTGCCCGCGAACTGACCGATTACTCTTTGCCGAAAATAGGGGAAGAATTCGGAGGACGCGATCACACCACGGTCATTCATGCTCATGAAAAAATAACGAAGCAGCTTGCGTCCGATCGTGAGCTGCAGCAGAAAATCAACAGCCTCATCGACCGTCTCAAAGCGCCGATTAAGACACAATGAACATTTGAAAAGAGATCGTCGTTCACAGGGTGTGTATAAGTCCGGTATCATGCTGCGGCTTTGTTCACATTTTATCGACATGTGAATAACCCGGATTTAGAACTTTGTCGGTGTTATCCACATGTTCACAAGCCCTACTGCTGTTATGACTATTTTTAATTACTTTTTATAAATAAACACTGGGGGAAATAATCATGCAAGAAACGGAAGACACGAACCGAAATACAACACTCGCTATGAAATTTACAGTTCGAAAAGACAAACTGGGCGATGCTGTCAATCGTGTGATGAAAGCGATTTCCACAAAGACAACTGTGCCGATCCTGACAGGTATTAAAATAACGGCCGGTTTAGACGGAATAACATTGACCGGCAGTAATTCCGACATTTCGATTAAATCTTTTATTCCCGTTGAGGAAAATGACAGTGAAAATGTGGTCATTGAATCGACCGGGAGCATTGTCCTCCCTTCCCGCCTTTTTTCCGAGCTGGTCCGCAAACTTCCCGCTGAACAAGTACTGATTGAAGCAGACAGCCGCCTGATCGCAAAAATCACATCGGGAAAAGCCGAATTCAGCCTGAACGGACTGGATCCCGACGAATATCCGAATCTTCCGGTCATTAACGAAGGCGACGTCATCAGCATCAGAAAAGATCTTCTGAAAGATCTGATCAGGCAAACGGTTTATGCAGTATCCGTCTCGGAAACCCGTCCCGTACTGACCGGCGTAAAATGGACGATTCAGAACGGCAGACTGGATTGTGTGGCGACCGACAGCCATCGTTTAGCGCAAAGATCGGCCTCCATTGACATTCCAAACGAAACGGAAGCTTTTAACATCGTGATCCCGGGGACGAGCCTGAACGAATTGTCGAAAATACTTGACGATGACAATGACGAAAAAAATGTCGATCTGGTCATTACTGCCAATCAGGTCCTTTTTAAAACGCATAATACGCAGTTTTATTCACGGCTTCTGGATGGAAATTATCCGGACACAAGCCGGCTCATCCCAAAAGACAGCAAGACAACGATGACGCTCGCAACAAAAGATCTTTATCATTCAATTGAACGGGCCTCGCTTCTGGCAAAAGAAGAACGGAACAATGTCGTCAAATTGCGGGCGGAGGGCAATCAGGTTGAGATTTCATCCCAGTCGGCAGAACTCGGCCGTGTTTTTGAAACGTTAAACTCGGAAAGCTTCGAAGGAGAAACTCTGCATATTTCCTTCAGCGCGAAATTCATGATGGATGCGCTTAGTAAAATAGATGCACAGAACGTCAAAATTTTTTTTACGGGGCCGATGCGGCCGTTCATTATCCGTCCGATCGGCGACGAAGGGATCCTGATGCTGATCCTGCCGGTCAGAACATTTTAACGTAGGTATCCGAAAGGCCCGGCAGAAAAACTGCTGCCGGGTCTCGCCTTTTTTACTGCCGGCCTTCCCTGCTGCTTTTTTAAGAAGGCGAATACCTGATTTTACTGACGAAAAGAGGCGGAAATGATGAATAAAGTAGCATTGGACGAGAAGGAAGACTTTATTACGCTTGGGCAGCTCCTCAAATACACAGGAACGATTCAGATGGGCGGCGAGGCTAAATGGTTTCTGATGAACCATGAAGTTTATGTAAACGGCGAACGTGAGATGCGCAGAGGAAAAAAATTGCGCGAAGGCGATCGGATTAAAATTGCGAAAACGGGCGAATTCGTCATCGGCAGGCAGTAAGGGGGCACCCCGGCTTGAAACTGGAATCTATAGAATTGACAAATTATAGAAATTACAGCCATCTGTCGCTGTCATTTTCTGATTCCGTCAATATATTTCTGGGGGAAAATGCTCAGGGAAAAACCAATCTTCTGGAAGCGATCTATGTATTGGCGATTGCCAAGTCTGCAAGAACGGCTCATGACAAAGATTTAATCAAATGGGATAAAGAATATGGTAAAATAAAAGGTAAAATAACAAGACACGGCGATACGGTCCCGATGGAAATTGTTATCTCAAAAAAAGGGAAAAAAGCAAAGGCAAACCATCTTGAGAAGCGCAGGCTGAGCGAATATGTGGGCATCTGCAATGTGGTCATGTTCGCTCCCGAGGATCTGAATCTCATTAAAGGCAGTCCGGCGATCCGCAGGCGTTTCATCGATATGGAGATGGGACAGATTGCGCCTGTTTATATACATGATTTAGGTGAATACCTGAAGGTGCTTCAGCAGAGAAATGCACTGTTAAAAGATTTTTCACGCCATGCCGGCAGTTCCGGCGCTCTGCTGGATATTCTGACTGAGAAACTGATCGAACTTGCTTCCGGAATCGTCATGCGCAGGCAGGCATTTGTTTCCGGACTGAACAAATGGGCAATCGAAATTCATTCGGATATCAGTCACGGCAGAGAACGTCTTTCAATTGCTTATCATTCCTCGGTCCGTGACGTATTAGAAAACTGTGATCGGTCAAAAATAGTTAATGCCTATGAGGAAACTTATGAACGGCTGAAAAAGAGAGAGATTGAAAGGGGATTGACGCTGATCGGCCCGCACCGCGATGATCTGCGATTCCGGATCAATGACCGTGATGTCCAGACATTCGGCTCACAGGGCCAGCAGAGGACGGCGGCCCTCTCAGTGAAACTTGCAGAGCTTGAGTTGATCAGGCACGAGGTGGGCGAATATCCGCTCCTTCTCTTGGATGATGTGCTGAGCGAGCTCGATGATGCCAGAAAAACACACCTGCTCGGCGTATTTAAACAAAAGGTGCAGACGTTTGTCACGACAACATCCGTTGCCGGGCTCGACCGGAGCCTATTGGATCGTGCGGCACTTTTTCAGATTCATCAGGGAACAGTAGAATCATTGAAAGGCTGAGGCCAATGTATGTCCATCTGGGCGAAGGGATGGTCGTTGATTCAAGTGAAGTCATTGCTGTATTTGATTATCAAACCATAAAAGACGCGGAAATGAATCAGAAAGTTTTTTCCAGCCAGAAGAAAAACGGAACCTGGGTGCAGAATGCGGACCGTCCTGCTAAATCTGTCGTTTTGACCGAGAATAGATGGTACGTGTCCCCCTTTAATTCCGCTACAATCAGGAAAAGGATCGGATCAGCTTTCTCCCTTCTGAAAAACACGAAGTAGAAAAGCCGGGAATTAAGAGGCATTCTGTGTCTGATGATACCAAGTTAGGTGGGGTATGGATGAAGGAACAACGTGATGTAAATCAGTCTTATAACGCCAGCCAGATTCAGGTCCTCGAAGGACTCGAAGCCGTCAGAAAAAGACCCGGCATGTATATCGGCACGACCGGTGAAAGAGGGCTGCATCATCTTGTATGGGAAATTGTCGACAACTCGATCGATGAAGCGCTTGCCGGCTACTGCAGCCATATTCAGGTCATCATTGAGCATGACGGCAGTATCACGGTGATGGATGACGGCCGGGGGATTCCTGTCGATATTCAGAAAAAGGTCGGCCGGCCCGCAGTGGAAGTCATCATGACCGTCCTTCACGCAGGCGGAAAGTTCGGAGGCGGCGGATATAAGGTGTCCGGCGGCCTTCACGGCGTCGGCGCCTCGGTAGTCAATGCACTGTCGACCACTATGTGGGTCAAGGTCTACCGCAACGGCCACATTTATTATCAGGAATATCATCGCGGCAAACCGGCCGAAGACCTGAAGGTGATCGGAGACACCGACCGTACAGGGACGACGACCCACTTTATTCCCGATCCCGAGATTTTCAAAGAGACGACCCGTTTTGATTACGATACGCTGCGCACCCGCGTCAGAGAACTGGCTTTTTTAAATAAAAATATTCGTATTTCGATTGAAGATAAACGGGAGAAAGACAAAAAAGAAACGTTTCATTTTGAGGGCGGCATCCGTTCCTATGTTGAATTTCTCAATCGTTCAAAAGAAGTTCTTCACCAGCCGATCGACCTTGAAGGCGAAAAGGACGGAATTAAGATTGAAATCGCACTGCAGTACAACAGCGGTTTTTCAAGCCAGCTTTATTCCTTTGCCAATAATATTCACACTCATGAAGGCGGGTCGCATGAATACGGCTTTAAAATTGCCCTGACCCGCGTCATTAACGATTATGCCAGGAGAAACCAGCTTATTAAAGGCGCCGACCAGAATCTGAGCGGAGACGATGTGCGCGAAGGTCTGACTGCTATCGTCTCGATCAAACATCCGGATCCCCAGTTTGAAGGCCAGACGAAAACAAAGCTGGGCAATCCGGAAGTCAGGACCATTACCGATACATTATTCTCGGAAGCATTTTCAAGATTTCTGTATGAAAACCCGGATGTCGCGCGGCTGATCGTAGAAAAGGGCATTGTCGCGTCGAGAGCGCGGACCGCGGCCAAAAAAGCCCGTGAACTGACGAGGCGCAAGAGCAGTCTTGAAAGTGCCTCGCTGCCCGGCAAACTGGCGGACTGTACATCGCGGGATGCCAGCATTTCTGAGCTGTATATTGTGGAGGGCGATTCGGCGGGCGGCTCGGCAAAACAAGGCCGCGACCGGCTGTATCAGGCGATACTGCCGCTGAGAGGGAAAATATTAAATGTAGAAAAGGCGCGGCTGGACAAGATTCTGTCCAATGCCGAAATCCGCGCGATGATTACCGCACTCGGTACGGGCGTCGGTGAAGAATTCAAACTGGAAAAAGCACGGTATCATAAAATTATTATTATGACTGATGCCGATGTCGACGGCGCACATATCCGTACCCTATTGTTAACGTTCTTTTACCGGTTTATGCGGCCGCTTCTGGAAAACGGATATGTTTATATTGCCCAGCCGCCGCTGTATCGCGTCCAGTACGGAAAAAACCTGCAGTATGCTTACAATGACCGGGAATTGGAGAAGATTCAGAGCACTCTTCCTGAAAACGTAAAACCGGTCCTGCAGCGTTATA
Source organism: Sporolactobacillus sp. KGMB 08714 (assembly GCF_036598985.1). Taxonomy (NCBI): domain Bacteria; kingdom Bacillati; phylum Bacillota; class Bacilli; order Caryophanales; family Sporolactobacillaceae; genus Sporolactobacillus; species Sporolactobacillus sp. KGMB 08714. The sequence continues at coordinate 28,302 of NZ_JAUUBW010000002.1, read as the reverse complement.
AAGGTCTTGGAGAAATGAATCCCGAGCAGCTCTGGGAAACAACGATGGATCCGGGCAATCGCGTCGTGCTCAAAGTGAATCTGGAAGATGCGATTGAAGCGGATCAAATATTTGAGATGCTGATGGGCGACCGGGTGGAGCCGAGGCGCGACTTTATTCAGGAGAATGCCCATTACGTTCAGAATCTTGACGTCTAACGGGATACGCCTGTAAAGCGGGTCGGCGTTATATGAGTGCGTGGATTGAGCTTGTCCCGCAGGCCGTGGGACGGGTCAGTGTTATCGCTAAGGAGGAAAAAAGATGGCAGAGCAAGATGAATCAAGGGTCAGGCCGGTCGATATCGGGCATGAGATGCGCACGTCGTTTCTTGATTATGCAATGAGTGTCATTGTCAGCCGTGCGCTGCCCGATGTTCGGGACGGACTCAAACCGGTTCATCGGCGGATTCTTTTCGCCATGAATGAACTGGGGATCACTGCCGACAAGGCCTATAAGAAATCGGCGCGAATTGTCGGAGAAGTGATCGGCAAGTACCATCCGCACGGCGATTCTGCGGTCTATGAATCGATGGTGCGGATGGCGCAGAATTTCAGCTATCGTTATGAACTTGTGGACGGTCACGGAAATTTCGGTTCGGTCGACGGCGATCCGGCGGCGGCGATGCGCTATACCGAGGCGCGCATGTCGAAAATATCCATGGAAATGGTCCGTGATATCCGCAAGGATACGATCGATTTTCAGGATAACTATGATGGATCGGAGCAGGAACCGGCCGTGCTTCCCTCGCGTTTTCCAAACCTGCTGGTAAACGGAGCCTCCGGTATTGCCGTCGGTATGGCAACGAATATCCCGCCGCATCAGCTCGGCGAAGTGATTGATGCCGTACTTGCCCTCAGCAAGGATCCGGAAATCCGTGTGGAAGAACTGATGCAGTATATCCCGGGTCCCGATTTTCCGACAGGCGGCCTGATCCTGGGGCGGGAAGGAATCCGGCGGGCGTATCGGACGGGACGCGGATCGATTATCGTCCGGGCCAGAGTTGAAATCGAGGAACATCCGAGCGGCAAGCAGAGCATCGTTGTTACCGAATTACCCTACCAGGTCAATAAAGCAAAGCTGATCGAACGCATTGCCGACCTGGTCAAGGAGAAAAAGCTCGACGGCATAACCGACCTGCGCGATGAATCGGACCGGAGCGGCATGAGAATGGTCATTGAAGTCCGCCGGGATGCCAATGCCAATGTACTGCTGAACAATCTGTACAAACATACCGGCCTTCAGACCAGCTTCGGCATCAACCTGCTTGCTCTGGTCGACGGCAGGCCGCGTATTCTGAATCTGAAAGAGTGTCTCCACTATTATCTGGCTCATCAGGAGACCGTGATCCGGCGGAGGACCCGCTTTGAACTGAAGAAGGCGGAAGCAAGGGCTCATATTCTCGAAGGTCTGCGGATTGCTCTCGATCACCTGGATGAAGTGATCGCCTTGATCCGCGGTTCGAAAACGGCGGATATCGCCCGAAGCGGATTGATGGAAAGTTTTGCACTGACCGAGGAACAGGCACAGGCGATCCTTGATATGCGCCTGCAGCGGCTGACCGGTCTCGAACGTGAAAAAATCGAACAGGAATATGCGGAACTGATCAAGAAAATTGCCGAACTGAAGGCCATTCTCGCCGATGAACAGAAAGTCCTGCATATCATCCGAAAAGAATTGCGGGAGATCAAGGAAAAGTATAACGATAAACGCCGTACGGAGATAACGGTCGGAAGCGATCTTTTTGAAGATGAAGATCTGATCGAGCGTGAGGACATCGTGATTACCGTTTCTCATAACGGCTATGTCAAACGGATGCCGGTCGGAGCATATAAAAGTCAGAATCGCGGCGGCCGCGGCATTCAGGGCATGGGTACTAATGAAGACGACTTTGTCGAGCATCTTTTTCAGACCACGACGCATCATCGGGTGCTCTTTTTTACGAACAAAGGAAGAGTATTTCAGCTTAAGGGTTATGAAATTCCCGAACTGGGCAGGACGGCAAAGGGGATTCCGATCATCAATCTGATTCAGATAGAGAAAAATGAATATGTTACGGCGTTTTTTCCGATCGAAGACTTTGATGATGCTCATTATCTTGTTTTTCTGACGAAAAAGGGCATTACGAAACGATCCCCTCTCTCCGACTTTTCCAACATCAGAAAAGGGGGCCTGTTTGCCGTCACAGTGCATGATGAGGACGAATTAATCGCTGTCCGGCTGACGGACGGCAAAAGAGACCTGATCGTCGGTACGAAAAAAGGGATGGCAATTCGCTATAATGAAAATGATGTCCGATCAATGGGCAGAAACGCGGCCGGCGTCAAGGCAATCACACTGGAAGCGGGAGATGAAGTCGTCGGCATGGGTATTGCCGGCGATGACAACGACGTGCTGATCGTGACGGAAAAAGGGTTCGGCAAACGGACTGCCTGCAGTGAGTACCGGAAACAGACGCGCGGCGGAAAAGGTCTTAAAACATGCAATATTACTGAAAAAAACGGCAATCTGGTTGCTCTTCGGACGGTTGAAAAGGATGAGGATCTGATGATTATGACCGCCAACGGCGTTATTATCCGGATGCCGGTCTCCGGAATTTCGAAGTTGGGGAGAAATACAATGGGCGTCACGCTTATCCGTGTCGATGAAGGAGACAGCGTGTCGACCATTGCCCGCATTCAAAAGAACGAAGAAGACAATGGGGACGCCCTGCCGAAGGACGATCCCGGCGACAGCGGGGAAGAAGAAGAAAATCCGTCGGAACAATCGCAGCAGCAGGATAAAGAACCTTAATCTTTAGAATGTGAGGAAAACAGCATGCTGGTGAAAGCGAGCGAACTGGAAGCAGGCTATGTACTGAAAAAAGACGTTTACGCCAAATCGGACAAGCCGCTGATTCGTTCGGGCACTGTTCTGGAAGACGTGCATCTGGCCTTCCTGAAAGCATTCCTGATCGACAGCGTCGAAGTGGAAACAAAAACAGTCTCGGGCCGGACGCTGCATACGGGCAGAGATAAGCCGGACAGACCCGCGGAAACATCCGATCCGGAAAAACCGACGGGCAATGCTTCGGACGATAAATATCAGACGGCTGTTTCTGCCTACCGTTCGTTTTTTAGACAATGGCAATCCGGTTCGGGAATCAATATCGGGGCATTCAGGAAGGCTGTGATGCCGCTTCTTGCGGATTCTCTTAATGATCCGATCTGGATTGCCCGTTTTCTTTTGAAACGGACAATGATTCGCAGCAGAGCGGATCGAAGCGTCACGATGGGATTTCTTTCCGCTTTTCTTGGGAAAAAGCTCAGTTTTTCCCAGGGAGACGTCTATCAGATCGGGCTGGCGGGCATGCTCGCCGATTGCGGTCTGGCCAAACTGCCGCCCTCCGTCCTGAATCAAGAGGAAAACAGCACGGTAAAAGAGCGGCTGCTGTATGAAAGACATGTCACGGACAGCTACAAAATGCTGAAAGATGTTCCAAGTTTGCGGAAAGAAACGTTGCTCGCTGTCATCCAGCATCACGAGCGGGAGGACGGAAGCGGCTATCCGCTCCGGTTGAACGGCGAACGGCTCAGCTCTTTCGCGAAGGTACTGGCGGTCTGCGACAGTTTTCTTCATTATGCGGCAGCGAGCCCGGAAAACGGGGGGCCGGTACGGATACTTGACCGTCTCAGGGAGGCCTCTTATGGAAAATTGTCCGGATATCTTCTGGATAAATTTTGCGATGAGGTGATGACTCTTTTCATCGGTTCTAAAGTCGTGCTGTCGGACGGCCGGGAGGGAAAAATTATTTTTATCCCTGCCAAAACAGCAACGCGTCCGCTCATCCGTCTGGAAAATAACGAGGTCATCAGTCTTACCGAAAAGAGACGGCTCAGTATTGACCGGATTGTGACCGGTTGATCACGAATGCGTCAAGCGATTCCCATGCGGATGCCCGGCCCGTTTCCGGTCTTTTTTGTTCCGCTTTCAAAGGGAAACGGCGGAACAGCGTAAAATTTGCCGAATCGGAAGCCGTTGTTAGAAAAGTACAACTTCGTTTAGTCTTCTTGACAGTCGTTTGTCCAGTTGATAAGCTAACAATAAAAATTTCGGGTAGTGAAGACAATTATCTATGGGGGTAAAACGTTCATGCGAGAAGACAAATTTGCAAAAGAATCACTGACTTTTGATGACGTATTGCTGATCCCTGCCGAGTCTGAAGTTCTGCCCAGGGACGTCTCCGTAAAAACCGCGCTGACGAGTACGCTTAAGTTAAATATACCGATTATCAGTGCCGGGATGGATACGGTGACCGAAACAACGATGGCGGTTGCTATGGCCAGGCAGGGCGGCATGGGTGTGATTCACAAAAATATGTCCATTGAGGAGCAGGCGGAACAAGTAGACAAAGTCAAAAGGTCAGAGAGCGGCGTTATCACGAATCCCTTCTTTTTGACTCCGGACGATCAGATTTTTGATGCGGAACACTTAATGAACAAATATCGCATTTCAGGCGTTCCGATTGTCGACAATAAGAAGGAGCGGCATCTAGTCGGCATCCTGACAAATCGCGATATGCGGTTTGTCAAAGATTACTCCTCACGAATCGGCGACATGATGACAAAAGACAATCTGGTCACGGCACCGGTCGGTACGAGCCTGAGCGAAGCGGAAGAGATATTGAATCGCCATCGGATCGAAAAACTGCCGCTTGTCGACCGCAACGGCGTCTTAAAAGGGCTGATTACAACTAAAGACATCGAGAAAGTCGTTGAATTTCCAAATTCGGCGAAAGATGAACACGGCAGACTGCTGGTTGCGGCTGCCGTCGGTGTCACTTCGGATGCTCTGCTGCGTGTCGAAAAACTTGTCGAAGCCGGGGCGGATGCACTTGTCATTGATACGGCGCACGGCCATTCAAAGGGCGTGCTGGAAAAAGTCGCCGAGATTCGTAAAGCCTATCCGAATATTAACCTGATTGCCGGAAATGTAGCCACTGCGGAAGGGACAAGGGCGCTGATTGATGCCGGCGTAGATGTCGTCAAGGTCGGTATCGGACCGGGATCGATCTGTACGACCCGTGTTATTGCCGGTGTCGGCGTCCCGCAGATTACGGCGGTCTATGATTGTGCCAATGAGGCGGACAAGCACGGCATTGCCGTTATTGCGGACGGCGGTATCAAATACTCGGGAGACATTGTGAAAGCACTGGCGGCGGGCGGCAGCGCAGTGATGCTGGGCGGACTGCTGGCCGGCGTCGATGAAACGCCGGGAGAAACTGAAATTTATCAGGGCCGGCAATTTAAAGTCTATCGCGGCATGGGTTCGGTAAGCGCCATGGAGCACGGCAGCAAGGACCGTTATTTTCAGGAGAATCAAAAGAAACTTGTCCCCGAAGGCATTGAGGGGCGTGTTCCTTACAGAGGAAAACTGGCGGATACGATCTATCAGCTGATCGGCGGGCTGAGGTCCGGTATGGGATATTGCGGAACAGCGACGATACAGGATTTGCGCAATCAGGCCAGATTTACAAGAATTACCAACGCCGGTTTGCTGGAAAGCCATCCTCATGACGTGCAAATTACGAAAGAGGCACCGAACTATTCTATTAAATAATTAAACACATAATATATTTTTTACGAGACGAGCTGTTTCGCCTCGGTTTTCTATGTCTTTCGTTCATCGCGGGATCGGGATGAAGCGTGAAACCATTCGGGGGTGTAGGGGTTGAATTTCAGTAAACGGCTGCATCGTTATGCAGTGACAGGTCTTGTTTTTATTCTGGCGCTGGTGCTGGGCCTTCAGAGTCTGCCCGCTTCTACGGCAAAAGCGGCGGATACGCTCGGCATTCAAGCTAAATCCGCTATTCTCGTCGACTATAACAGCGGACAGATTTTATACGAAAAGAATGCGGATCAGGTATATCCGCCGGCCAGCATGACCAAGATGATGACCGAATATCTGGTGATGCAGGCGCTCCATAATAAAAAACTGACATGGAATACGAAAGTGTCGATCAGTAATTATGCTTATCAGATTTCCCAGAATCGTACGTATTCCAATGTTCCGTTAAGGATGGACTATCAATATACCGTCAGAGACCTGTATGAAGCGATGGCCATTTATTCGGCAAACGGAGCGGCCATTGCTCTGGCTGAAAAAATTGGCGGTTCAGAGAAAAATTTTGCCAATTTAATGAATCAGACAGCCAAAAAACTCGGCATGACCAATGCTCATTATATTAACAGTACCGGGCTTGAAAACGCCGATCTTGGTAAATTCGCGACTGAGGGCGGCGCGAACGGCGCCAACGAACTGTCGGCGCGGGATATTGCTAAGCTGGCTTATCATGTGATTAAAGACTATCCCGAAGCACTGAACATTTCAAAGGTTCCGGTCAGGAATTTTACGGCCGGTGTCGACTCCCCTATCCAGATGGTGAACTGGAACTACATGCTTCCCGGACTTGGATCGAACATGAAACAGTACACATACGAAGGCGTGGACGGGCTGAAAACCGGTCATACCGATCTTGCCGGCTATTGCTTCACCGGTACGGTGAAGCAGAACGGTCGCCGGCTGATCAGTGTTGTCATGGGGACCGATTCCGACGGTCAGCGTTTCGAACAGACAAAAACGTTATTTGATTACGGCTATCAGCAATTTTCTAAAAAAGCCGTTGCCCGTAAGAATCAGCCGATCCCCAATCAGAAGGCTGTTGCCGTCCGTAACGGCAAGGCGGGAACAGTGAAACTTGCTTTTGGAAAATCGATGAATCTCATGGTAGCGGATGGAGAAAACCCGAACGTCGCATTCCGGGTTACGCTTGACCGTTCAAAACTGGACAAAAACGGACAGCTGGAAGCTCCGGTCCAAAAAGGCGAACAGATCGGCTATGCCACGCTTGCAACGAACGGAAACACTGCGTACGGGCATTTATTTGCGAATGACAATAAAATTCCGGTCGTGGCCGCCGAGCAAGTGGATCAAAACAGCTGGATTGTCCGGATGTTTCAAGGAATAGGCAGTTTCTTTGCGGGAATTTTTTCATGGATCGCCGGCCGTTTTTGAGAAAAGTAATTTAAAAGAGCAGTAGACGCGGAATCAGGAGATTATTTGACATCAATCTTCTGATTTTCTCTTAATCTGAAGTGAAAAAATAGTCAAAATATCTCCAAAATATAGTTATTCACTATGAATTATTGTACACTAGAGTTACCCGAATTCGAAAGGAAATTTTTAAGGCTGAAAATGGAGGAGTAGTCATGGCTGAAAAAGGTACAGATAAAGTTAAAAGAGGCATGGCCGAAATGCAGAAAGGCGGCGTGATCATGGATGTGGTCAACGCCGAGCAGGCCAAAATCGCGGAAGAAGCGGGCGCTACCGCTGTAATGGCGCTTGAGCGCGTACCGTCGGATATCCGCAAAGCAGGCGGCGTCGCACGGATGGCCGATCCGACGATCGTTGAACAAGTCCTGAATGCTGTTTCGATCCCGGTTATGGCGAAGGCGCGTATCGGGCATATCGTTGAAGCACGGGTGCTTGAGGCAATGAAGGTCGACTATATAGATGAAAGCGAAGTGCTGACGCCGGCAGACGATGTGTATCACATTGATAAAAAAACCTTCACGGTGCCTTTTGTCTGCGGCTGCCGCGATCTGGGTGAGGCGGCGCGCCGGATCGGCGAAGGTGCGGCGATGCTCCGGACAAAGGGCGAACCGGGAACCGGCAACATTGTCGAAGCCGTCCGTCACATGCGTCTTGTGAACAGTCAGGTGCGCAAGGTTGTCGGTATGTCGCCGGATGAATTAATGGTCTATGCAAAAGAATTGGGTGCGCCTTATGAAATCCTTCTTCAAATTAAGGAGGCCGGACGGCTTCCGGTTGTCAATTTTGCGGCCGGCGGCGTGGCAACGCCGGCAGACGCTGCACTGATGATGGAGCTTGGAGCCGACGGTATCTTTGTCGGATCGGGCATTTTCAAATCGGAAAATCCTGCAAAATTTGCCAAAGCAATTGTTGAGGCGACAACTTATTACAAAGATTATGAGCGCATTGCAGAACTTTCAAAGGGTCTTGGTGAACCGATGAAAGGAATTGATATGGGTACGCTTACGCCTTCCGAGCGGATGCAGGACCGCGGGTTATAAGGTGGTTCAAGCGATGACGACAAAAATCGGCGTTTTGGCGGTTCAGGGAGCAGTAAGCGAGCACATTAAAGCACTGAAGGCATCAGGCGCAGAAGCATACACGATAAAGAGCATCCGGGATCTGGAAGGCCTTGACGGGCTTGTCCTTCCCGGCGGAGAAAGCACAACCATGCGCCGGCTGCTGGACAAATACGGACTCTTTGAAGCCATCAAAGATTTTGCGGCGGACAAGCCTATTTTCGGTACGTGCGCAGGATTGATTTTGATGGCAAAAAAAATCGAGGGGCAAAAGGGTCCTCATCTCGGCCTGCTCGACATCGATGTCAGGCGTAATGCTTTCGGCCGTCAGGTTGACAGCTTTGAAGCCGATCTGGCAATCAAGCATGTGGCCGACCATTACGATGGCGTCTTTATCCGGGCTCCGTATATTAAAAGTGTCGGCGCTGGCGTTGAGGTGCTTGCAACTTATCAGGATAACATTGTTGCCTGCCGTGAGGGGCGGTTCCTCACATGTGCCTTTCATCCGGAGCTGACCGATGATTTGCGGATGCACCGTTATTTTGTTCAAATGGTTGAGGAAACTGTCTGACTGCTTGCATTTTTTCCCGGCTTATTGTAAATTTTTATTAGTGAAAAATGTGAACTTGATGACGGGAACAATTAGTGACGAGGTCCTTGCAAAGAGAGCCGCAGACGGTGGGAAGCGGTGAAGGGCACGGCATGAATCCGTCCCTGAGAGAAATGCTGTCGGACAGGCATAAACGGATCGTTTCCGTTATCAATGATCAAGCGGCTTGTGAGCTCTTGAAAGATCATAAGCAATTTGGGTGGCAACGCGGGTTAAATCTCGTCCCTTGGTTTAGACAGGGACGGGATTTTTATTTTAGGGAGGCGCAGTGACGATGTTAGACATGAAACTTTTAAGGGAACATTATAATGAAATCGAAAGGAAGCTGAATAAAAGAGGCGAAGACCTCAGCGATTTCAAAAGATTTCCGGCATTGGACGAGAAAAGACGGATGCTGATTAATCAGGCTGAGGCTCTGAAGGCGAGACGCAATCAGGTATCGGCCGATGTGGCAGCGAAGAAACGGGCGAAAGAAGATGCCCGGGATCTGATTGAAGCGATGCGCGAGGTCAGTGCTCAGATCAAGACGCTCGACGGCGAGCTGCACCGGATTGAAGACGAACTGCATCAGGTCATGCTTTCCATACCGAATATTCCTCATGAAAGCGTACCGCTCGGCGACGGTGAAGAAGATAACCAGCCGATCCGCTTCTGGGGGGAACCGCGAAAATTTTTATTTGAACCGAAGCCGCACTGGGACATTGCAACCGGCCTCGATATCCTTGATTTTGAACGTGCGGCCAAAGTAACCGGCAGCCGCTTTGTCTTTTACAAGGGACTCGGAGTACGTCTGGAACGTGCACTGATCAGCTTTATGCTGGATCTTCATACGGAAAAACACGGCTATACGGAAATGATGCCGCCGTACTTGGTCAACCGCGACAGCATGACCGGCACCGGACAGCTGCCGAAGTTTGAAGAGGACGCTTTTAAAATCGCCGACGACCGGGATTATTTCCTGATCCCGACAGCGGAAGTGCCGGTGACGAATTATTATCGTGACGAGATTTTAAACGGCGACGATCTGCCGATTGCCTATGCGGCGTACAGTGCCTGTTTCCGTTCAGAGGCGGGTTCGGCGGGACGCGATACACGCGGAATCATCCGCCAGCACCAGTTCAATAAGGTCGAACTGGTCCGCTTCGTCAGGCCGGAAGATTCATACAATGAACTTGAAAAACTGACCGGACATGCGGAAGAGGTACTGCGGCTGCTGAATCTGCCGTACAGGGTTGTCAGCATATGTACCGGGGATCTCGGGTTCACGGCGGCAAAGAAATACGACCTGGAAGTCTGGATACCCAGCCAGGACACGTATCGTGAAATATCATCATGCAGTAATTTTGAAGATTTCCAGGCGAGACGGGCCAATATTCGGTTCAGGCGCGAGCCGAAAGCAAAACCTGAATATGTCCACACTTTAAACGGATCCGGTCTCGCTGTCGGGCGTACAGTTGCGGCGATTCTGGAAAATTACCAACAGGAAGACGGCAGCATCCTGATTCCCGAAGCGCTTCGCCCGTACATGAAGAATCTTGAAAAGATCACGGCGGCAAACAACTGACGACGGATTGTGAAAAATTGATCGTAATTCGAGGAGGCGGAAAAAACGATGCCCTTTCATCAGAGAGTGGATAATGAAGCAAGGCTGACGCGAATGATCGAAGACCTGGGTATTACAATAAACACGGGGAAGCCCCGGAAGGAAAAGCAGGATTCCGATCCGAAAGAAAAAAATAAGGAAAACGAAAAGAACTGAATGAAAAGCCGCGTGCTGAGAGAGATGCTCTCCCCACGCGGCTTTGTATTCTCGGGTTCTTTTTATCGCTTTTTTCCCGCTTCGCTTGCCAGCTTCTCCTCAATCAGCGGAATGACGGAATCCAGCGAATCGGGATGGTAAATAAGGTCATAATCATCAATATCAATCTTCAATACCGGACATGTGTTGAAATGGGCAATCCACTGTTCGTAACGTTGAAACATTTCCTGCCAGTAGCTGACCGGCGTTTCTTTTTCTGATCCCCGTCCGCGGGAACGAATGCGTTTTATTGTCGCGTCAAGCGATCCGTGCAGATAAATCAGGAGGTCGGGATGGTGAAAATAAGGGGTCATCACCATGGCATCGAACAGCGATGTATAGGTACGGTAATCTGCTTCGGACATCGTCCCTTTTTCATAATGCATCCTGGCAAAGATGCCTGTATCTTCATAGATTGACCGGTCCTGAACAAATCCGCCCGGCCAGGCGTCCATACGCTTGTTCTCTTTAAATCGTTCGCCAAGAAAATAAATCTGGAGCTGGAAGACCCAGCGTTCAAAATCTTTGTAAAAAGCATCAAGATAAGGATTTCCGTCAACTTTTTCGAGAGAGGTCCGAAAGTGCAGACGCCCGGCCAGAGCCCTTGCAAAAGTCGTTTTGCCGATACCGACCATACCTGCGACTGAAATGAGACACTTCGACGGTAACTGACTTGGATTCATAAATAGATTCGCCTTTCTGAAATAAAAATAGCCGCTTTGTTTTCGCTTAAACGGCCGCAGACAGAGAACATACATACGTTCCTTTCAGTTTATCATGTCCTCCTGAATTTGAAAAGAGGACGGAAGACAGCCTGTCCGCTTTGTTATACGGACACGATAAATGACCGTTACGTTATTAAGATATCCGGCAGAGCCGGTTTCACCCGTCTGATTGAATAAAGACGCGAAAATGGAGAAAAAATGGAAACGGCATAATGATACAAACGGGATGCCGATGAAGAATGCCAATGTATCGGTAAAGTATCCGGTTACAAAATGGCTAAATTTATTTGACACCGGGTTGAAGTTGTGCTAAATTAAAGTAAACCATTTTACTACTTAATATATGATCTGGATGTAAGAATGAAGACCCTTCCTTGAAGTGTAGTAGTTTTTACTTCTGGAAGGGCCTGTTTTTTTATATCCTGGTTCACTGTTAAATGGTGGGTGGTTTTATTTCACGCGCGGGCAGCGCAAGGTTTTAGGGAGGCAGTAAAGCATGCAAAACGGTAAAGTAAAATGGTTTAATGCAGAAAAAGGTTACGGTTTCATTGAAGTTGAAGGCGGAAATGATGTATTCGTACACTATTCTGCAATCGAAGGCGACGGTTTCAAAACGCTTGAAGAAGGCCAGGAAGTCAGCTTCGATATTGTTGAAGGCAACCGCGGACCTCAGGCAGCAAACGTTACGAAACTGTGATCGATAACCATAGCCGATGATGCAAAAGCAGTCCTCTCTAAATATAGGGCTGCTTTTATTTGCGTTCTGTTGCGGACCGCAGGACATTGAAGAAAAATGCTTCAGCCGAAACTCCGAAATCCCCGCTGTTCAAAACCGTGTTTTTTTTGTATAATAATAAATGTCGCTTAAAAAGATACTGCAGATACGGCTCTGTAGCTCAGTGGATAGAGCGTCGGTTTCCTAAACCGTGCGTCGGGAGTTCGACTCTCCCCAGGGCCACTACTTAAACCCTTGATACATAAGGGTTTTTATTTTTTTCCTTTTTACATATTCGCCTTTCACCGTGAATTTTCTTTTTTTACAATCCGTGCGCATATGCTCATCATGTAATCTCTCTCTATTTTTTTTATAAAAAGGTTCCTCCGCTGCCTTCCTATCGTATAAAGGCCTTCATATCAAGGTTTTTAACATATATGCGCGATTGTTCGGCTTTCAAGCAAAACGTTAAAAAAACATATCATCCAAAAACGGAGTGCCTCAACAAAGCGAAAATGAGCCTCCCCCCTTTATGGAGGAAGGCAGCGGCGGGATTCCGCACTTATTCAGCGTTTTAAAAAGTCCGGCGTTACATTGGAATAGAGGATTGTGTCTCCGTTACAGAAATAATTGTTAACTTTTATCATAAAACAGTTAATATTTTATCTTACAAAACAGGAAAAAATACAACAGAAAGCCCCGCTGCACGTTCCCGAAAACCGGAAATCAAGGCAGGGGGATTCAAAATTACTTGACTGTTGAAATTGTACTAATCGGGCTGTCTTAGCCTGTTTTTCGGCTTAAACTGATACAGTTTTTCTAATCTGTTATATGTCCTGTTGGTTTGTCTTGGTTACTCTGTCTCCTCTATATCTTGTGTCCGAGAATGGGCCAGGACAGAGCCGAGACGCTCCCCAAATCGGGGGGGAATGACTTTCATCTGCGCTCAAAATTGAGCTGACCTATCCCGCCCATTGCATTTCTTACAGGTTACCGGGTATAATAAGGACATAGGGAACATAAAATAAAACCGCCAGTGCGCGAACACTGACGGAATAGCAATATCCGCACAGAGCGGAACAGCGCTTAAAACTGAATTACATGTGATGAATAATCCGTCTCAGCCACCGTGAATGGCATATGGGCGGATTATTTCTTTCTGTCTGACAGCATGAATACCAGTACACCGAAAGAAACCATCAGTGTTAAGGCTTGAAATACTGTCATTGGCGCCACCCCCATTCTATAAGGGCGTCGCTGTCCGCTCATATGCATCTATTGCCTGTTCTGATTATAGCATGTCATGCCTCGGATTTGACCCATAAACCAGGTCAATCAAATCGACCTGACTAAACAAATCCTTAAATCTGAGGGATCCGCCTAAAATTGGATAGACTCACTCTTTTTTTTAGCGTTAGAGATGTTGGAATAGTCGGCTAAGCAAATGAATCCTTTATGGGAAGTTGGTAAACGGTGGGATCCGAAACCCCTATGTGTTTTAAATGTCAGGGTTTGACTGGCGTTTAGTATAAAAAAGTACAGGGCCCGGATCAATCAATATATCGTCGCAATAGCCATCTTCCTGGTAATGGCACCGGGGGATTGCTTTTTGCATTGATTTTTTGTTTCAAATATTAGAATGTGTAATATATTCTAATTATTCATATATAAACTTTATATTATATGTATTTTATTATATGATAATTATAAGGGTTCGCAGATCGCCTGTGGATCCGGTCGAAGGGATACATGCGGATCCCGTTGTTTTGCCGCTTGGCTTGGCAATCCTGCGCGGTAGGCGAAAACGATCCGACAATAGGCATTATCTTAGTGCGAACGAAGAAGGGAAAACCTGTCGCTGAACTAAGATAACGGACGGACAGCCATCGACCGGTTTTCACGTTGCAAGCGATCATTGCCACTGCAGGTTAAGCAACAAAAAGCTCTGCTGCCCATTTCCGTTTTCAGTGACAGCATCCATTTTTTGACGAATAAAAAAAGACATTCATCGAACGACAGACGAGAGGATAACGATTCACGACAACTGCCGAAAAAAGTAACCATAGTTGCCACGGGAACAGCCAAAAAGGCCGTGATCGCCACGGCAGTCGGCAATTCGATGGAATGGTTTGACTTTGGTATCTATTCTTATCTGGCCGTCACTATCGGCCGGGTCTTTTTTCCGGAGCTGAGCGGGCCGACACAACTGGTTTATTCCTTTGCCACCTTCGCGATTGCTTTTCTGGTGCGTCCAATCGGCGGCTTCGTTTTCGGCAGGCTGGGCGACCGACTGGGCCGGAAAAGGATTCTGGTGATCACTTTAATCATGATGGCGCTGGCAACGCTAAGCATGGGGCTGATCCCTGGATACCGGACGATCGGCGCTGCTGCACCGATTCTGCTCTTGCTGGCCCGCTTGGTTCAGGGTTTTTCCACCGGCGGCGAGTATTCCGGCGCAATGACGTTTATTGCCGAATCGACACCTGACAGTAAACGAGGCACTTTCGCCAGCGGCCTGGAAGTGGGGACGTTGATCGGTTATATTGGCGGCTCCGGCATTGTTACCTTGCTTTCCTTTTTATTGGGCGAGGCAAAGATGCTGGACTGGGGCTGGCGTCTTCCATTTCTGATCGCAGCTCCGCTGGGCGCAATCGGCTTCTATCTGCGTGAGCATATGGAAGAGACGCCGGCGTTTAAAGCGGTGAAACAGACGTGGGAAATACAAAAACGACGACCTGTTTCCATCCGTTCTTTGCTGGCTTATTATTGGCGTGCTCTGCTAATCGGGATGTTGGTGGTCTTCTTTTATAATGTGGTGGATTATACTGTTTTAACTTACATGCCGGCTCACTTGAGTTCCGTACTGGGATATGACGACACATCCGGCTTACTGCTGCTTTTGCTCGTGATGATCATCATGATTCCGATTGTCCTGGCGATGGGCCGTCTCGGCGATCGGATCGGTGTAAAACGTGTCATTCAAGGTGGATTGACCGGTTTGATTCTGCTGACGCTGCCGGCATTCGGATTAATCGGCAGCGGTCATCCGTGGGCTGTATTTGCCGGTCTGCTGATTCTGGCCGGTTTATTAGCATCTTTCCAAGGCACGATGCCATCGCTGCTGCCGTCGTTGTATTATACTTCAGTGAGGTATAGCGCACTGTCGATTACTTACAACGTATCGGTTTCTCTATTCGGCGGGACAACGCCGCTGATTGTTGCTCAATTGATCCGCATGACCGGCAATGCCTTGGTCCCCGCTTATTATCTCATCGGTGCCTGTTTGATCGGCATCGTCATTATTACCTTCTTCGTTAAGGAAACGGCCGGCAAACCGCTGCGCGGATCGGTACCGGCGGTGGAAAATAACGATGAAGCCTGTGACGTCCGGTCTGCTGATCGACCGCTGTGGTGGCAGCCGGAACGAAAAGCGTTGGAATGTCGCATGAATGAACGAGAGGAAGAAAAATAGAACGATGAAACCCTTTTATATGAACTGGACCCCCTGATTTGGATTCTTATTGTCCAACTTCAGGGGGTCCTTATAATATATAAAGCCTTATCAAGTGATACAGATAGTAAAATCACCGTTCCCGCCGCTCTGGAAGCCCCTTGACCGGCGTTCTGAGAGGCTCCGGCCAGTTAAGAATCAATATTGAATAAAGCCCTGAGATTTAATGACATCGAGCATCGACATCCTTTTTTTCGGACGTTTATCCATAGCCTTTGCAATTTGGTTGGTAAACGTATCAATCCGGCGGTTTTTGTTGCGCAGGTCGTAATATTGAGAGACGATGTGATCGTAGTTTTCCAGCTCACGGACCAGCTGCACGGAAGAATGATACTCATTTTTATGGTAAATTTCATTTTCAGGCAGCCGCGGTTTTAATTCCGGCGATTGATTCGGATAACCGACAGCGATGCCGACGACAGGAAAGGTAAATTTTGGAAGATGCAGTAAGTCGATAACAGCCTGAGCGTCATTCAATATACTGCCGAGATATACGCTGCCCAATCCCATGCTTTCGGCAGCGACCACAATATTTTGAGCGGATATGAATGCATCGCCGATGGCTCTTAGAAAATAATCGAACGAACCCAGAACTTCTGTAGATTTTCCTTTTTCCCGGGCAATTTCTGCATTCCGGCGCAAATCGGCTATGATGACGAACAGCCGGTCCGATTCCGCTATGTAAGCCTGATTCCCAATCTCGGCTAATGTTTTTTTCTTCGCTTCATCCGTGACGTCTATGATGGAATACTGCTGCAGAAAACTGCTTGTCGGCGCATGCTGTGCCGCACGGATCAAAAGGTCGGCCTTTTCCTCTGAAATATTTTCTCTGGAAAAGCTGCGGATACTGCGGTGATTTAATAATAATCGGATGGTTTCATTCACTTTTAAAACCTCGCTTTATTAAGAGGATTTGTTAATCAAAATGACGAATCTGAGAAAAAGGAACAGCCGCTGCAATCGTGCAGCGCTCCAATAGACGCATTGGAGCGTTCGGACGGTTTAATCTGTAAATAAGTAATCGCGGTAAGCATGCGGCGATCAGTCCGCAAAAAAGATAATTGTTTCCGGAATTTGATGTTATTCAAAGCAGGGCCAACCGGCTTTAACTTGAAATACCACCACTATACACTATACACCGGTTGGTTTTATTACCTGGGCCGCGGCGCTTATCGGCTGCTGCACCCGATTGAATACGAGCTGCGAGGAATTTATCGGCCATTGGGGGAAACGAACAGTGATCAGCTGCTGATTATCGGTCTTGGACACGATGGTATCGGTCGTTATATGTCCGGTATCGGCCGTCTCAGGGAATTTATCGGTCATTGCAGCAGGTTTATCGGTCGTCACGCCTGGTTTATCGGTCGCTGCACCCGATGTCTGTATATCCGGCTGTTTTTGGCACGATCTGTACCCGATTAAAGAATGAATCTGAACTTTGCTTGGCGTTTTCCTTTATTTTGTATATGATTAATGTTAGGATGAAGAATTAAATAACCGATCCGCTAAGAAAAGGGAAACCGGCTTTTAAAAATTTTTGGATGGCTGAAATATTTACCGCTTTTTTTTCGTTTATACGAATGAAGATGAAATGAGGGAGGGGTTGCCTGTGAAAGGGACGCAGATTGAACAAAAGAAAAGGGAAGAAGAACTTTTTTTGTATTCTGCCCGGCCCTTTTTCGGAGAGATGCGCGGCTGGTGCACATCGCTTGCGGGATCGGCATGGGACGGAGACGACCTTTTCCAGAACTCGATGATTAAGCTGTATAAGGCCTGGGTCAGGCGCCCGTCCCGGCCGATAACCAAAGCCTATTTGTATCGGATCGTCTCGAACACCTGGATTGACGGCCATCGCAAAGTTTCCATCGATGAGACGGTCACGGATTCAATGGAGCGTTTTGCAGGCGAAGAGGGAAAAAAGCAGACGGCTGATCGCCTGACCGAAGCAATGAAAGTACTGATCGAGGAGCTGTCGGCGAAGCAGCGGCTGATCTTTCTTCTGATCGCCGGCATGGACTATCGGGCGGCTGAAGCGGCCGAAATGATCGGCGAGTCGGAAAGCAATGTGCGGGTTATATACCATCGGGCCAGAAAAAAGCTCGCCTCTTGCGGCCGTGTTTTCCCGGTCCGTGATCGAGATGAACTGGCGGATCGTTATGTGGCGGCTTTTCAGAGCCGTCTGCCCGAGCGTCTGCTGCATTTATATCGCCAGGAGACGAGAGCTGCTCTCGGACCGGTTTCGGCAGCGTTCAATCAATTGTCCGCTGCGACGGGCGGTCTCAATGAAAAAGTCAGGCTGATGATTTTAGCCTGCCTTCATGGCGCTTATGAACGTCCGGACGGAAAAATTCGAAAAATTTTCTGCACCGAACAGGCGGCATGACGGCTGAGGCGGGAAAACAGGCCACACACAAATAACAGGAGGAAACATTCATGTCATCATTTTTTATCCCCTATGTGATCGAACAATCCAACCGCGGTGAACGCTCTTATGATATTTATTCAAGGCTGCTGAAGGACCGGGTGATTATGCTCGGAACGGAGATTAACGACGAACTGGCAAACAGCATCGTTGCCCAGCTCCTTTTTCTTGCATCGGAGGATTCAGAAAAGGATATTTCGATTTACATCAACAGTCCGGGAGGTTCTGTAACTGCGGGCTTTGCCATCCTTGATACGATGAACTTCATTAAGCCGGATGTTCAGACAATCTGTGTCGGAATGGCGGCCTCTATGGCGTCGATTATCCTGACGTCGGGAGCCAAGGGCAAGCGCCTGTCTCTGGCGAACGGCGAAGTGATGATTCACCAGCCTCTCGGCGGAGCACAGGGCCAGGCGAGTGATATTGAGATTAGCGCGAAACATATTTTAAGAACGAAAAAGAAACTGAACACAATCCTTTCCGAAACGACGGGTCAGCCTTACGAGACAATCGAAAAGGATACCGACCGCGATAATTTCTTAACCGCGGAAGAAGCGAAAGAATACGGTCTGGTTGATAAAATCATTCGGTCGCTTTAAATAATCGGAAAAAGTGAAAGATATGCCCCGCATCGGAATCGTCCGGTGCGGGCTTTTAAGTTGGAAATGCGGCAGTAGATGGGAAACCGGGCAAACAGATTTATTGTTAACCTAAATAAAAATAAGGTTGACATACATTTCTTTCCTTTTTAAAATAGAGATATTCGATTGATCATGAGGAGAGAGAAGATTGAAAACAAAAGAACTGGTTGAAATTGCACTATTTGCGGCGATTCTCGCGGTACTCGGCTTTTTGCCGCCGATCCCGCTTCCTTTCACTCCGGTGCCGATTACTCTGCAAAATTTAGGTGTGGTTTTAGCGGGAACATTTCTTGGAGTCCGTGCAGCGGCATCCAGTATGATTCTGTTTGTTTTGCTGGTCGGCGCCGGCCTCCCGATTTTGGGCGGAGGCAGCGGCGGAATCGGGGCCATTGTCTCGCCGAGCGGCGGTTTTGTCCTGGGGTGGATTGTTGAAGCCTTTGTTATCGCCCTGATCCTGTCTAAAATTAAAAAACCGGGCTTCTGGGCGATCGTCCTCTCGGGCCTGTTTGCCGGAATCATTGTCCTCTATCCGATCGGCACTCTCTGGCAGGCGCTGATGATGCATATTCCCTGGGGAGCTGCACTTGCCATGAGTGCCGTCTATATCCCCGGCGATGCAATTAAAACGATCGCTGTCGCCGCACTGGCGGTAAAATTGCGGGAACGCGTCCATCTTGCCCGGCGTGCATGACAGTTTAATGCCGGAATGAGGAAACAGATCATCGAGTCAGGCAAAGATAAAAATAGCCGGGTTTGACCGGCCGAGGCTGTAAACGGCCGGATCGGTCCTGAAAACGGAAGATGTGAGCCGTATGGGCCCCGCTGGACCAGCCGATTTTTTGCGGCAGCCGTGCGACCGGAAGCGAATGGCGCCTCGTCCGGCACGCGCCGGGAGACGCCCGCATCCGGTTTGAATCATTACTGCGGAGCCGGACAGCAGCGTGTGTTGAATCGTGCCGGGCCTATGCTTTCCGCAACTACGAAAAGCAGCAGGAAAAAATGGTACCCTTTGTCCATTTATTCGGGAAATGCCCGGAGAAAACGGGATTATTTTTCGGCAGAGCGCGCATAATAAGATTGCCCTTGAAAAAGGAGGTCTTTGCTTGATGGATTGTCCGGGAACAATGTTCAGTGTGCAAAGAAGAAAATGAAATGCGGCCGGCGGTGAAAGAAGCCTTTGCCTTCAGGGTGAACGGCTCAATTAAAAACCGTTCCGGTGAACGAATTTTCGGCACATTCGAAGAAACGGAAAGATCAGACGGAGGGATAACGGTTGACAAAAAAACCTGTTTTGACTGACGAAAAGACCGATCGGTTTCGGACTTCAGGAGCCCATGCAAAGCATCCGGCACGCCAGGTCAATGGCGAAACGGAGCAGACGCAGTCCGGACATATTCTGGAAGTGAACACGCGGCACCGTCAAAAGTAGATCTCAATAAAAGGGAAGGAAAAGAGCGGCTCCTGAATGTCAGGAAACCGCTCTTTTTCAAATTATTTTTGATTTTCGCTGAAATCACTGTATAATAAATGTGAACCTTTCTTGTAAGACATGTCTGTTTAACTCGTCTGGAACGTGCGGAAAAAGAATATAGATGAACGAAGAAACTTTTGCTAAGAGATTACGTATTGATTATTACAAGCCTTAAAAGGGGGATGACAGTCATGGCGGAATTTTCAAGCCAGACATTGAGAAAACCATATTCAAAATTATTTGCGGCTTTCTTCTCGGGTTTATTAGTTACAACTGCGGGACTGTATTTTGGACAGTACGTGTCTCCGGTATATATGATGCCGCTGATGATTGCAGAGATCGGCATGATTGTGATGATGATGTTTGTCAGAAAGCGTCAATCTGTCGGCTATCTGCTGATGTATGCGTTCATGTTTATTTCCGGACTGACACTTTTTTCGGTTATCAGCTACTATGCCAGTCTGATCGGAGCGACGGTCGTACTTGAAGCCTTTACCGTAACGACGGTTTCGTTCGGTGCGATCGCTGTTTATACGATGGTCAGCAAACGCGATTTTACTTTTCTGGGCAGCTTTCTGTTTCTTGGCCTGATTGCTCTTCTTGCCGTCGGTGTATTCGGTATTTTTATACCGTTTTCAAGCACGACAATGATGGTTTACTCTGGAATGGGCATCCTGATTTTTATTGGCTATACGCTGTTTGATTTCAGCCGTCTGACGGTCCACGGCTTTACTGACAAAGATATACCGATGATCGTCGTTTCGATCTATCTTGATTTCATTAACCTGTTTCTTTATATTCTCCAGTTCATCGGCATCGGTTCGAAAAACTGATGGTTCATTCGATAACAGCAGTTCAATAAAAATTTGAAAGAATATCGGGACGTACTTTGTATGTCCCGATTTTTGCTTCTGTAAAATTTTTTTCGGCAGGCAATGCAGGGGGCCTTTTGAGTCTGTCCGAATTCAGCTATACTTGAAACAGTGCGATTCATTGTAAATGGAGGAGATTTTTTTGACGCAGCGCGTGATTCAGACCGATGAAAGGTTACCCTTACTGGAAAGCATTCCTTTAAGCTTGCAGCACTTATTCGCTATGTTCGGATCAACGGTTCTCGTTCCGCTGATTTTCAAAGTTGATCCGGCGACTATTCTTTTGATGAACGGTATCGGCACCCTGATTTATCTGGCTATCTGCCGCGGAAAGATACCGGCCTATCTTGGGTCGAGTTTTGCCTTTATCTCCCCGGTGCTGTATGTTCTGTCCACAAGCAGCTATGAGGCGGCACTGGGCGGTTTCATTGCCGTCGGCCTGGTTTTTATTGTCATTTCATTTATTATTCATGCTGTCGGCACAAAATGGCTGGACGTCGTTTTTCCGCCGGTGACAATGGGATCGATCGTCGCCATTATCGGGCTGCAGCTGATTCCGACGGCGGCTCAGGACGCCGGACTGATTGCACCGGCAGGAGCGGCCGCCAAGTGGTCGCCGTCCGCGACAACCGTGACAGTTTCTCTTCTGACTTTTGCTATTACACTTTTTGGCTGGGTTCTGTTCAGAGGATTCCTTAAAATTATTCCGATTTTGATCGGAATCGTTTCCGGCTATGTCATTGCGGCGTTTGCCGGCTTAGTGGATTTTTCGCCGGTTGTACATGCACACTGGCTTTCGCTGCCGACTTTCTACAGGCCGGAGTTCAATCTTTCCAGCATCATGATTATTCTTCCGGCAGCATTGGTCGTGATCGCTGAACATATCGGCCATCTGATTGTGACCGGCAACATTGTCGGAAAGAATTTAATGAAAGATCCGGGACTGGATCGCTCGATATTCGGGAACGGTATCTCTACCATCATTTCCGGATTTGTCGGTTCGACGCCGAACACAACTTACGGTGAGAACATTGGGGTACTTGCGATCACACGCGTTTATTCGACGTGGATTATCGGCGGTGCGGCCGTTTTTGCGGTCATTCTTTCGTTTGTCGGAAAATTATCCGCTTTGATCTCAACGGTACCGACGGCCGTTATCGGCGGCATTTCGCTGATTCTTTTCGGCGTTATCGCGACCAACGGGTTTCGTATTTTTGTCGAGTCGAAAGTGGACTTTGCCAGATCGCAGAATATCATTCTCAGTACGGTCATCTTTACAACCGGAATCAGCGGGGCGACGATCAACATCGGCAAAGTCGCTCTGAACGGCATGGGGCTGGCTACGGTCGTCGGCGTCCTGCTCAGCCTTTTCTTTGCGCTGATCAACAAGTTCCATCTGTCCAACGAAGAATGAGACGGAAAAATCGTCGCTGGACCATTGATCCGTTCAAAAAAATTTAAGGGCACTCGCGTTCGAGTGTTTTTTTTTAATCCGGTTATTCAGCGTATATGCCCATCAATCACCCAAAATGGCTTCTGAATAATAAGTAATTTCCGTACCGGAACACTGTTGCTGAGAGCGGAGCGATACGCTCTGTAAACGGGCCGGAGAACTTTTCTGCTGTTTGCATCCGGCGTTCGCCGGCACGCTGTAATTATTCGATTCCGGATCATTCGGCCGGCCGCTGCATTTGATTCGGTCTTTAAACTCTTGTATACTTCTGGACAGGATTGGAAGCGGGAGGCGAAGGAAATGACGGCAGAGGATGAACGTTTTATGAAACTGGCGATCGATGAAGCGAAAAAAGCGGAAGCGGCCGGTGAGGTACCGATCGGTGCCGTCATTGTCCGAGACGGTGAAATCATTGCAAGTGCCTGTAACATGCGGGAGACACTCCAGGAGCCGACCGCGCATGCCGAATGCCTGGCGATTCAGGCTGCCAGCCGCAGGCTGAAGACGTGGCGTCTGTCCGGCTGCACACTCTATGTTACATTGGAACCGTGCCCGATGTGCGCCGGGGCCGTTGTTCTTTCCCGCCTTGACAGAGTGGTTTTCGGTGCTTCCGATCCCAAAGCGGGGTGCGCGGGTACGCTGATGAATCTCATTCAGGACCGGCGCTTCAATCATCAGGCAGAAGTGACGGGCGGGGTGCTGCAGGAACCATGCGGCGGCCTGCTGATCGATTTTTTTCGATCGCTGCGCCGCGATAAGAAAAAATCCGGATAAAGGAAAGGCTAAATGAAATCTATGTTTGTATCGGCCTGTAATCTGTGTTAAAAGAGTCACCATTGCGGATTCAACTTAGAGGCGCGCCCAAATGGCTGAAGGGGACTGACCGAAGGGCGCCGTATGAATTCAAATCCTCTCGCCTTTTAACCGATAGGCTCTTGGTTAACAAGTTGATGAATTCATTCTATGTTTATGTAGAATGGAAAAGAATCTGTCACCCAAATTGTTGATCAAATCTTGCTACCTTTATTTACAGATAAAAAAAATTAAACAACCCGGCTAATACCGATTTTAAAATCTTTTAATATCGAATCAGGCTGCGGTCAAGACTCGTGGCTACAAGTGTTTGAAAGGAGAAAATTGATTGATTTCGGATTATGCGAAAGTGCCTGCGGCAGAACAAGATTTACATCTGGAACCGGCCATTAATATTTCAAGTTGAGTACCTGGTATCTGAACAAAATAAATTTACTTATTAATAAGCTGCTGCAATGGATCCGGATATCCACGTATGGAAAAATTTAGTCCGTGCATCATTTTGATTTACACCTTGCTTCCGCTATATTTTTATGTTAAACTAACCATCGTCGTAACGATTAGTTGAACAGGGTTCGAATCCGTTTCATATTCCTTGATCATTGATGATCTGTGTTAACTAATCAGCGTTACGGATTCAGTTTGGAGGCGTACCCAAGTGGCTGAAGGGGACTGACTCGAAATCAGTTAGGGCGTCGTTCGGCGCCGCGGGGGTTCAAATCCTCTCGCCTCCGCCATTAATTATTTTTACAGATTTGATACCGGTTTTCATTCCGGTTTTTATATCGTTATAAAATTAGCCGTGCTAGACGGGGAGGTAGCGGTGCCCTGTAACTCGCAATCCGCTATAGCGAGGTTTAATTCCTTTTTCCGAGGTTCGGACGCTGTAGGGCAGCCTCAGGCACGTGATGCTGACGCTCGGGTCCCGCGCAATGAAAACTCATGAACCCTGTCAGGTCCGGAAGGAAGCAGCAGTAAGTGAGACCTTTCGTGTGCCGCGGGGCTACCTGGGCCGAGTCAACGACTTGAGAAGCGCTTATGGCGCCCTGATCGACGAAAGGTGCACGGCGTTAAAATATAAAACTGCAAGGGCTATCGGAACATTGTTTTCGGTAGCCCTTGTTCATAAATAACGAAGAACGCAGCAATACCTCAGTTCACTTCACTGCCCTATATCGCTATAATGAGATTATAAATTAAAAAACGCTTGTCTCTGGCGGCGAAGGGGGGATGAACATGGGCTATCAGGCACTGTACAGAGTCTACAGGCCTCAGACTTTTCATGATATTGCCGGCCAGAATCACATCACTCAGACGCTTCAGAACGCCTTGGTCAAGCAGCAGTTTTCTCATGCGTATCTTTTTACCGGCCCGCGCGGTACCGGAAAAACGAGCGCTGCCAAGATTTTAGCCAAAGCGATTAATTGCGAACATGCGCCGGTTGCTGAACCGTGCAACAACTGTGCGGCCTGCCGCGGAATTACAGATGGAAGTATTGCCGATGTAATCGAAATCGATGCCGCATCAAACAACGGCGTTGACGAGATCCGTGAAATCCGCGATAAGGTAAAATATGCACCCAGCGAAGTCCGTTATAAAGTGTACATTATCGATGAAGTGCACATGCTGTCGACAGGTGCGTTTAATGCGCTGCTGAAGACGCTTGAAGAGCCGCCGGAGCATGTCGTCTTTATTTTGGCGACAACCGAACCGCAGAAAATCCCGCTGACGATTATATCGCGCTGTCAGCAGTTTGATTTTCGACGCATTCCGGCTTCGGCGATTGCCGAACGTCTGGCATTTGTTGTCCGGGACCAGCATATTGAAGCAGAGGAAGAGGCCCTCCGGTTGATTGCCAAAGCCAGTGAGGGCGGAATGCGCGATGCGCTGAGCGTTCTGGATCAGACGGCGGCCTACAGTGAGGGAAAAATAACAGTCCAGGATGTGCTGGACATCACTGGGATGGTTGCCGACCGGCTGGTCCGTGAACTGGTAGAATCGCTTGAGGCCGATGATACGGCTCAGGCAATCGATAAAACAGGCATGCTTCTTGACCAGGGAAAAGATCCGCTCAGACTGATCGAGCAGCTGATTTTTTATTATCGCGATCTTCTGCTTTATCAGACGTCTCCGGATCTTGAAGACGTACTCAGCCGTCCTCGTGTGGACGAAGCGTTTCGCGATCAGGCAAAAGAGCTGGACACGGACCGGCTGTTTGAGGCAATCACCCGGCTGAATGAAGCTTTCCTTGAGATGAAACGGACCAATCATCCGCGTATTTTTCTTGAAATGGCGATTGTAAAACTCTGCTCTTCCTCCGGACAGCCGGAGCGGCCGGTTCAAAACGACCGGACGGCTTCGGAAACTGCCGCTCTGGAAAAAAGAGTGGAAGCGCTTGAGAAACAGGTGAAAGAGATGTCCGGGACTTCCGGGGGCAGGCGTGCGGATCAAGTTCCGCAGGAGACAGGGCACAGCCGGAGATCCGCTAAAAACGGCGAATTGCGGCTTCCGGTGAAGGATATCAATCGCGTGCTGGATTCGGCGGCTAAAGATGAACTGCTTGAGCTGAGATCCGTATGGGCGAATGTTATGGCGAAGATTCGTGCACAGAATGTAGCGGCTCACGCCTGGATGCTCGAGAGCAAGCCGGTGGCAAGCTCCCCCGACGGCTTCATTCAGGCGTTTAAATATGATTTTCACTGCCAGATGGTCATGGAAAATAAAAACCATATTCTGGAAATGGTACAATCGATTGTCCGGGATGTAACACAAAAAAATAAAACCATGTACCCCGTTCCTGAAGATCAGTGGGAAAAACTGAAAAGGAAGTACATTCAAAGATCGAAAACAACAGAAGAAACCGGTGAAAAGCCGACGGAAGATCCGATGATCACGGAAGCGAAGAAATTAGTCGGCCCGGATTTACTTGATATAAAAGATTGAAAAAAGATATTGGAGGCGATTTACATGATGAGAGGAAATATGAATAATATGATGCGCCAGGTGCAGAAAATGCAAAAGCAGATGGCGGAAGAGCAAGAAAAGTTAAAAGATGAAGTTGTTGAGGGAACGGCCGGCGGAGAAGCGGTCAAAGTGAAGACAAACGGGCATAAGCAGGTCGTCGACGTCACGATTAATCCGGAGGTAGTCGATCCGGAGGATGTTGAGATGCTGCAGGATCTTGTACTGGCCGCGGTAAATGACGCACTGACCAAAGCGGATGAATTGGCGAACCAGCGGCTCGGTAAATTCACAAAAGGATTGAACCTTCCGGGATTCTGAACCGAATAAAATATTTGAAAAAAATAAGCGAAGCAGCCGAGCAGCGGATTTCAAGGACCGGTATTGAGCGGTAGGAGGAATTCGCTGCTGATTATTCGCCGATGATTTGAAAAATTTCTGGAAGGGGGTGCGGCGATGCAGTATCCTGAACCTATAGCAAAATTGATTGACAGCTTCATGAAACTTCCGGGAATCGGTCCGAAGACAGCCGTCAGACTTGCTTTTTTCGCTGTGGAAATGAACGAAGAAGATGTCATGGAGTTTGCCCGTTCACTGGTTGATGTCAAGCGTAAATTAATGTATTGCTCTGTCTGTCAGAACATCAGTGATCGCGATCCCTGTCCGATCTGCGACGATTCATCGCGGGATCACTCGACGATTTGTGTCGTCCAGGATCCGAAAGATGTGGCGGCCCTTGAAAAAATGCGCGATTATCACGGATTGTATCACGTGCTCCATGGAGTGATTTCTCCGATGGACGGTATCGGTCCCGAGGACATCAAAATTGCTGAACTCATTAGACGGCTTGAGGACGAGACCATTAAAGAAATTATTCTGGCAACCAATCCGACGGTTGAGGGAGAGGCTACGGCCATGTACATTTCCCGTCTTGTAAAACCGATTGGCGTGAAAACATCACGGATTGCCCATGGCCTTCCGGTCGGCGGAGATCTGGAATACGCGGATGAAGTGACACTGTCGAAAGCCTTGGAAGGCCGGAGGGAAATATAGACACGAATTCTGCAGGGGGAAGCAGATTCTTCAGAAGAATTTCAGGCTGTCGGGCAATGCGTGATATTGGAGGCTGTTTGTTATGTTTAATCGACGGAAAGGTTTATTGCGTAAAGAATTGACGGATTCGCTTATTGAATTGCTCAATCACAGCAGGGAGGATTGGCTGACTAAAAAGAGAGTGATCGATTCCAGCATCGATCCTTCGGAAGAAGTGCTGCATCGTTTGAAACTTGCGGAAGCCAAATATCTGTTTCTATTAAAAGAAGTGCGTGCGCTGAAAATTTACTCAAGGAAATAATAGTTCTTATTGGGACATGTCGCCATATACTTTTATTAATGAATGACGGGTTTAAAAGGCAAGCTTTTGAGCCCGTTTCATAAAAGGGTGGGGAGGCATGCCTATGAATAATTTTCTGATGATCGGCGCTGCTGTCTTAGTTTTCTTTTTTCTTCTCCTGATCCTTGGAACTTCTTTCCATCCGTTAAGGTGGGTCGGAAAATTGGCTGTCCGGTTTATGGTCGGTGCCTTGCTTCTTTTTTTGCTGAACGTCATCGGAGAATCTTTCAGCCTGCATATACCAATCAATGTTGCCACGGCTGCGGTCGGAGGATTGCTTGGTATTCCCGGTATCACGGCATTAGTATTGATAAAATATACTTTGGGTGTCTGAAAAGGTGTCCTGCAGCCGAGAAAAGTTTTTGCGGGACTTTTAAAAAGAATATTGACGGATCGGCGGCAGGATGATAATACGTGTCTTGCCGTGTTTTTTAAAATTTAATTTTATATTGACAAGGTAACTATGAAACTATATAATATATCTTGTCGCTAAGAAATACGACAAATAGTTAAGAAAAAGGTTGACTTGCGAAAAACAACGTGTTAGAATTAAAAAGTTGTTTTTCGTAAGATAAGAAGCGAATGTTCCTTGAAAACTGAACAAAAGCCAAGCGCAATTGAGAAGGGGCCCACCCTTCAATCAATTCAAACAGTTGAGGAATCAAACACGGAAACAACGGATCTGCGGATCCGAAGCAAGCGATATTTTATGGAGAGTTTGATCCTGGCTC